>JAKONH010000246.1 GCA_022702045.1 Spirosomataceae bacterium | reverse complement strand
CCTGTGTGCTCATGCGGTTTAATCAGGGAAGTGAGTCGTCAGATGGTAACAGGGTAGCGTTAGACAGTGTGTATAAACGCTGAATAACGGTTTATTTCACCCGTTCAACATAATCCCGTGTGCGGGTGTCGACCCGAATTTTCTGGCCTGACTCGATAAAGAGAGGCACCATAATTTTTGCACCCGACTCAACTTCAACCCGCTTCTTCGGGCTGTTGGCTGTGTCGCCTTTAATACCAGGTTCAGCGTACGTAACCTCAAGCTCAACGAATGGTGGCAGTTCGCACGACAGGGGCGTTTCGGTTTCGGCGTTGATCAGCATCTCGACTTCCTGCCCTTCTTTCATCAGGTCAGCGCCATCGACAATTTTCTCATCCAGATTGATCTGATCGAATGTCTCCTGGTCCATGAAGTTATAGCCAGCTTCGTCTTTATAAAGAAACTGGAACTTACGCCGTTCAACACGTACTGGAATAATCGTTACACCAGCGTTGAATGTGTTGTCAATTACCCGTCCTGTTGTCAGGCTTTTCAGCTTAGTCCGCACGAAAGCCGCCCCTTTACCAGGTTTGACGTGCTGAAATTCAGTAATCTGAAATAGGTCGTTGTTGAAGTTAAGGACCAGTCCGTTGCGGATGTCTGCGGTCGTTGCCATTATTGCTGTACTGTGATTGTTCTTGACTGTGATCTATTTTAACTCCTGAATTGTATTCTTGACCTGTAATTGTCCTTAACTATGATTCACTTAATTACGCTGATGGACTGTGATTTATTAAAATCAATGTAATCGGGTCAATCAAATGAATCATAGTTCAAGATTGCCTGACCCGTGATCCATTTGATTCACCTGACAGGCTTTGATTTTTTTAGAAATCAGTGCAATCAGAATCATCGCAAAAATCAAAGTTCAAAACAGAATTCAGACTAATATGCCCACTTGACATAGGCAGCGCCCCAAGTGAATCCACCACCGAAAGCTGCCAACACCAGATTATCTCCTCTTTTGAGCTGCGACTCGTATTCGGCCAAGCACAGCGGTATGGTAGCCGCTGTAGTGTTACCGTACTTATGAATCGTCATCATAACCCGCTCAGGTTCGATACCCATGCGTTGCGCCGTAGCATCGATGATGCGTTTATTGGCCTGATGCGGCACTAACCAGGCAACATCGCTACCCGTCAGGTTGTTACGCTCCATGATCTCGGCGGATACGTCGGCCATGTTTTTAACAGCAAACTTGAAGACCGACGGACCATCCTGATAAACGTAATGCCAGCGTTTTTCTACCGTCTCATGCGTTGGCGGATACCGGCTTCCACCAGCTTTCTGAAACAGATGATTTTGCCCTGCACCGTCCGAACGAATGATTGAATCGATAATACCCATTCCCTCTTCGTTGGGCTCAAGCAATACGGCTCCTGCGCCGTCACCAAACAGCACACAGGTAGCCCGGTCGGTGTAATCGACGATGGCAGACATTTTATCGGCTCCGACGACAACAATCTTTTTGTATTTACCCGTTTCGATGAATTGCGAACCAATTGTCAGGGCGTACACGAAGCCTGAGCAGGCCGCCTGAATATCGAAACTACCAATGTTGCGAATGCCAACCATGTCGCAGATCAGGTTGGCGGTACAGGGAAATACGTAATCAGGGGTAGTAGTAGCGCAGATGAGTAGATCAATGTCTTCGGGCGCGGTGTTTGTTTTCTCCAACAGTCCCTGCACCGCCTTCGCTCCCATGTGAGACGATCCCATGCCTTCGCCTTTCAGGATATGCCGTTCCCGAATACCCGTCCGCGACGTAATCCACTCGTCGTTCGTATCGACCATGCGCTCCAATTCTGTATTGGTCAACACGTAGTCAGGTACGTAACCGTGAATTCCTGTAATAGCCGCTTTACTCATAATTCAGTGTTGGGAGGGTGCAGTACCGAGTTGAACGCAGATCGACGCGTACAGTGCGTACGCGGTATCGGCTAACTCATAGCCTGTGCAATTTTGACGTATGCATTTGATTCCACCTGCCGAATCGCCAGGGTAATCATATTCTTAATGGCTGTAGGGGATGAGATGCCGTGGGCAATAATCACGTTACCATTCACACCCAGAATCGGGCTACCCCCAACCGACTCATAGTTGGTTTTGTCCAGAAATTCATCACTGATGTTTCGCTTGCTGGCCATCGTATAAAATGACTCGCCCAGCTTAAATAGAGCGTTACCGGTGAACCCATCAGCAACGATAACGTCGGCTTTACCGGCAAAAAACTCGTTACCTTCCATATTGCCGATGAAATTGATGCGTCGGTTTTCTTTTAGCAACTGGTGAGCGGCCTGCGCCACCAACGAGCCCTTCTGCTCTTCCGAACCGATGTTCATCAAGGCAACGCGGGGCTTGTCAATTCCAAACGTGTATTGGGCGTAGATGGAACCGATCTCACCAAACTGGGCTAACATCTCAGGCTTGCAGTCGGCATTAGCACCGATGTCCAGCATAACGGCGTAACCACCGGTTATCTGTGGAACAAACCCTGCAATACAAGGACGCAGCACCCCTTCGATCGACTTTACACTGAATAGGGCACCTACGTGCATGGCACCCGTGTTACCAGCACTGCAAAAGGCGTCGACTACACCTTCTTTCAAAAGTTTAAACCCAACTCCAATGCTGGAATTGGGTTTCTGCGATAGGGCCTTTGTAGGGTGCTCTCCCATATCGATCACATCGCTAGCATTAGCCAGTTCGATACGACCAGACGTGTTTGCTTCCTTCTGGTGAAGCAATGGTTCAACAACAGACTGCTTACCGATCAGAACGATGTTGACATGTTGTGGTAACTCGGCAGCGGCCATTAGTACCCCCTCAACGATGGCTTCGGGGGCAAAATCACCGCCCATGGCGTCCACTGCTATTTTCATTGACTCTTACTG
>JAKONH010000245.1 GCA_022702045.1 Spirosomataceae bacterium | reverse complement strand
TGACGTTGATCGACGGCAGGTGCAGCGTACCGTTCTTCATCCGCTCGTACAGGCGGTGAACACCCGTCGTCGTTTCTTCCGATAAGCCTTTGATGCCCTGAATCAGTTCTGGGTACTGATCGAACACCATGTTGGTCAAGTCACCGCCATCATCAAGAATCATGTTGAGGGGCTGACGATCTTCACCGAAGAACAGTGTCTGCTCGATACACCAGTTGAATTCTTCTTCATTCATGCCTTTCCACGCATACACCGGAATACCAGCAGCCGCGATAGCAGCAGCCGCGTGATCCTGCGTCGAGAAGATGTTGCACGACGACCAGGTTACGTCAGCACCCAGTTCAACCAGCGTTTCGATTAGTACGGCGGTCTGAATGGTCATGTGCAGGCAACCAGCGACGCGCGCACCAGCCAGCGGCTTCGACGGACCATACTCGGCACGCAGCGCCATCAGACCCGGCATTTCAGCCTCGGCAAGCTTAATCTCTTTCCGACCCCAATCGGCCAGTGCGATGTCTTTTACTTTGTACGGAACGTACGTTGATGTTTGCATAATTGTATTGGTAAGATTCTGTCGTTAAGCCAGTTTGGCTGTACTACCGGAAGCAGTCGGTTTCTTAGTAAAGTGCAAATCTACGCAAGTCGGCTCAAATGCCTGTACCAATGCGTCACTTTTGTTGTCATACGGCAATGGCTGTGCCGTTTACACGAACAAGGGGCTACTAATCTGATGATCAATCCTTTTAGCTATAGGAAAGCATGGCCGACACAATCGCACGGTTTACCGCATTTACTTTTCTGCCCGCCTTCGGTTTCGTAGGTTTATGAACTGATGAAAACCCCTCCACAAACCCGACAGATTCTCACGCACCTCCTGGGCAGTTTGGCTTTCCTGGCACTGCCTTACGTGTTCACACCACAGGGAATCATCGGTAAACTGGCCCTACTGCGGGTCAGTCCGCACGAGCAGACCAATCTGATCGGTTACCTGCTGATGCTCGCGTTCATGTACCTAAATTACTATATACTGATTCCACGCTTTTACTTCCTGCATCGGTACGGATTCTATGCTGGCACACTGACCGCTGGGTTTTTATTGATTGGCTCGGTAATGGCTATTCGCGACCGTCATGATTTACTTGACAGGCACGCATACGCAGCCCCGCCATCAGGTCGTTCGGGGCACCTGATGTCCCCGCCCTATCCACCTACCAGTGCTCATTCCAACTTCCCTATGCCACCGTCTGGCTTTAGCGAGAAGCCATTCTACGGGTTTGAGCTGAGTCAGGCACTTTTTCTTTTCCTGGTAGGGGTATTCGTCACGCTGTCGCTGCGGGTCAGTGAGCGGTGGCGGCAAACCGAACAGGAGCGTGTTACGACCGAACTGTCGTTTCTGAAAGCACAAATTAATCCGCACTTTCTCTTCAACACGCTGAACAGTATCTACGCCCTAGCCATCGAACAATCGCCAAATACGGCCGATGCCGTGGTCAAACTGTCGTCGTTCATGCGCTACGTTACCCGCGATACAGACCAGGATTGGGTGCCGCTACAACGGGAACTTGACTATATCGGTCAGTACATTGACCTGCAACGCCTGCGACTAGCCGACACAGCAACCGTTTCGTATGCTGTGACCGGTCCGACAGTGGGCTTGCAGATTGCCCCGTTGCTGCTGATTTCGTTTATTGAAAATGCGTTCAAGTACGGCGTTAATCCAGCGGTTACCTCGCCAATCGACATCGACGCCACCGTTCAGTACGGCCAATTGCAGCTTCATGTTCGCAACCGGAAAGTGCGGCAGGCCACATCGGCGGGGGAGTCAGGCGGCCTCGGACTGACGAACACCCGCACCCGGCTCAACATGCTGTACCCTGGTCGACATACACTAGCAATTGACGATCAACCAGATACGTTCACGGTCGATTTAACCATTCAGCTAGCATGATTCGCGCCATCGCCATCGACGACGAGCCACCAGCTCTCCGCATTATCACTCATTTCTGCGGGCTGCTCGAACAGGTCGATCTGCTTCAAACATTTACCCGTACTGACAAAGCCCTGCAGTTTTTGGCCGAGAATCCCGTCGACCTGCTTTTTCTCGACATTAACATGCCTGCGATGACAGGCATCGAGTTTTATAAGGCGATTCCCAATCGGGCGCTGGTCATCTTCACAACGGCGTATGCCGAGTACGCCGTAACAGGCTTCGACCTTAACGCGGTCGACTACCTGCTGAAACCCTTCACACTTGATCGCTTTCGGCAGGCTGTCGACAAAGCAGCCGAGCAATTGCGCTGGCAGACAGCCACTAACGAACCCAACCCAACGCCCGAGCAATTCGTCCATGTCCGGGCCGATTACAAGGTATATCAGCTTGCGTTGACCGACATTCTATACATCGAGGGACTGGACGACTACCTGAAAATCCACAGGCAGAACGGCTACCCGATCGTAGCTCGGATGACGATGAAAGCTATGCTACAAAAGCTGCCCGACAGCGACTTTGTTCGGGTCCATCGGTCGTTTATCATTCCACTCCGCCGAATCGAAGCCGTCCGCAATAAAGTCATTCAACTGGCGGATCAGTCAATTCCCATTGGTGCCAGCTACGAAGCCGATTTCTTCGAACGGTTTAGTATGTAGCCTGGAGGCCGTCAGGCCAACTACATAAGGCGGAGGCTTTTCTGACCGCTACCACGTCCACCAGACGTGGTAGCGGTCAGATTTTACTTCTTCTCAGCCGTTTCTGTTTTTGATAAGGTCACTGTTTTGGGGTCAACCGTAATTTCGGTCAGGCGTTTAGCAACATCGGTCGGCATCGACTCCTGATAACGTCCACCCAGTTGAGCAGCCAGAAACTTCTCGGCAGCCGCCAGCATTGCCATATTGTTGACAGGTCGGGCAAAGCCATGTCCCTCGTCGGGAGCGCAGATGTATTGCACCGGGTAGTTCCGATCGCGCAGCGCGACCACAATCTGGTCGGATTCCGCTTTATTAACGCGCGGATCATTAGCACCCTGCACCACCATCAACGGGGTTTTGATCTTACTAGCCGAGTTCAGGGGCGACTGCCGTTCGAGTTGTGCTTTGCCTTCGGCGGTATTGGGGTCACCCATGCGCTCGTAAAATTGCTTGCGGCCGGCTTCCCAGTAAGGTGGTATCGACTTAAGGAGCGTGATCAGGTTCGACGGCGCGACAATTGCCACGGCAGCTGCATACAGATCAGGGGTGAACGTTACCCCGGCCAATGTCGCATAGCCTCCGTACGAACCACCCATGATACCAATTCGCTTCGGATCGGCGATGCCTTTGGCAACCATTTCCTTGACGCCCCATGTGATGTCGTCCTGCATTTTATCGCCCCACTGTTTATTACCGGCGTTCAGAAACGCTTTGCCAAAACCAGTTGAAGCCCGGAAATTGGGGGATACTACAGCGTAGCCCCGGTTGGCTAAAAACTGGTGAAAAGCGTTGAATCCATAGACATCGCGGGCCCATGGACCACCGTGCGGAAACACGATCAGCGGCAGATTTTTCGCGGGTACACCTTTAGGTAGCGTCAAGTAAGCCGGAATCTCCAGCCCATCCGACGACTTGTACCGTACGACCGTCATTGGGGCCAAGTCAGCGATAGGCAGGTTCGGACGGGGCCGGTATTGCAATGTCAGTTGTTTAGTTTTCCGGTCGAAAAGGTAGGTGGCACCGGGATCGGTAGCGCTTGTTGCCGCAATCAGCCATAACCGCTCATCGTCGGTCGACGAGGCTGGATACAGGTCGGCTCCCGGCAGTTTGGCCTGAATCATAGCGAAGTCTTTTTCAAACGCTTTGTCCTTCCAGATGCGACGCAGGCGATCGTCGGTATAGGTGGTGTAAATAGGCTCGTGGGTAACCTCAGACAGCGAAATGCCGCCGAAGTCAACACGCTTCAGTGGGTCCGTCTCAACCAGTTCTTCCTTACCGGTGGCGGGGTCGAACAACAGCAACTGGGTCAGGTCGCGATTACCTTTGTTGGTCACCAGATACACCCGCTTGTTGTCTTTATGAAAACCAGCCACGTAACTGGCTTCTTCGAGGGTCGTACTATATATCTTCACCAGTGAATCCCCGTCGACACGCAGCAGTTCGGTACTAC
>JAKONH010000237.1 GCA_022702045.1 Spirosomataceae bacterium | reverse complement strand
TTCAAGTTTGGTGGGGCATCGGTGAAGGATGCCGCGGGTGTTCAGAATCTGGCTCGAATAGTCCGGCAGCAGGGTATGAAATCGGCGGTGATCGTGTCGGCGATGGGCAAGACGACGAATGCGCTGGAGGAATTGGTCTGGGCGTGGATCGCGAACAAACGGCCGACGATCGATGCTAAATTGGCGCAGGTCCGAGCCTATCACGAAGAAATCATGGCCGGACTAGCCGGTGATTTTTCAGCCGCCCACCGAACACTGACTGGTCTTGACTCGCTAATGACGTCGGTACCCGCTGGCAGTAACGATGAGGTATACGATCAAATTGTGTCGCTCGGTGAAGTGTTATCGACACAAATTGTTGCGGCTCATTTGCAAAGTGCGGGCATACCGACCAGGTGGCTGGACGCCCGTCAACTTGTTCGTACCGACGTTACGTTTCGGGAAGCCAAAGTCGACTGGATAGAAACGAAGAAACGTATTATCGACGCGGTCGATAAGCAGCAGGTGTCGATCATTCAGGGCTTCATCGGGCAGGCAGCCGATGGCCGGACAACGACGCTGGGCCGGGAAGGGTCTGACTATTCAGCGGCTATCGTCGCTTTTTGTGTGAACGCGGAAAGCGTGACAATCTGGAAGGATGTACCGGGTGTGCTAAACGCTGATCCGAAGTGGTTCGACGATACGGTGCTGCTGCAGCGAATCACCTATCAGGACGCAATCGAGCTGGCGTACTACGGGGCTACGGTTATCCACCCTAAAACGATCAAGCCGCTTCAAAACAAGAATATTCCGCTTTACGTCCGCTCATTCATCGATACTGAAGCACCGGGTACGATGATCGGTGATATCGGGCAGCACCTGACAACACCTTCGTTTATTTTTAAGGTTAATCAGCTGCTGATTTCGCTGCACCCAACTGATTTCTCGTTCATTGCGGAAGATAATCTAAGCCGAATTTTCGGTCGGTTTGCGCAGGTGGGGGTGAAGATCAATCTGATGCAGAACACGGCAATCAGTTTCTCTGTCGTCGTTGATAACGATCAGTCCCGAATCAAACCGTTGCTCGACATGCTTCGGCAGGATTTTCAGGTTAGCTACAACGACGGCCTTGAACTGATCACGATTCGCTACTACGACCAAAGTACGGTCGACCGAGTGTTGGTCAACAAACGGCTGCTGCTGGAACAGAAAAGCCGGTATACAGTGCAACTGGTGGTGAAAGAAGTTTAAGTTTAATGCTTAAGGCTGTGTGGATCAGTTTGTAGAATCGGAGGCAACCTTTAACCCCTAGAATCAAAACTTCGGACAGGGCAGCTTTTTATCGCGCCGACGGACACCGGTACGGCGCTCGGGCTTGTCGAAGATGTACGACAGGGATAGTTCATGTGAGCCACCACTGCCACTCAACGACGAAATCGTGGCATCATAACTGTACCCGATCGAAAACTTGTCGACCCGATAACCTGCCAGTAGGGCCACTGCATCATTATTATTGATCGTCGGTTCGTATTTTTTGAAGGGGATACCCCGGTAATAAGCACCGATGGTGATAGGCGAATACGTCAGATAAGCCCCCAGATCAAGCTGATCGTATTTGCCCTGAAACTTGTACAGAATTACCGGCGAAATACTGATTTCCCGGTCTAGTTCGTCGGCGAGACCCGTGACACCGTTGAGTGGAATACGGAGCCCGGCATGAATACTTCCTTTCATCGGTAGTCTGCTCCGGCCACTGACAAAAAAGCCCTGATCGGGCCGGTTGATATGGTGCGCCGACACCCCAACCCAATACCAGTCAGAAAAGACCAGCGCACCCGTCGAGAAATCGAGGTATTTGTTCTTGGGAAAGCCGCCCTGCGCTACCGGATCGATGGTCGAACTACCTGAGATAAAGCCTCGATCGCTGAACTGATCGCCGAAGGTCAGGCCAAAATAATTGATGTTCCGATTGACGTAAGACCCCTGTAGGCCTAGCCGTACGGTCGACGATTCGCTGATTTGAAACTGGTAAGCATATTGCAGGCCTATTTCCGTAGCCTGAATGCGTCCCTGTCCTTGGTTGTCGTTGCTAATAACCAGACCCACACCACTGTTGATACGCTCGAAATAATGGTCGAAACCAACCATGGTCGTGACATAGTTGGTGATAGCTGGCCACTGATTTCGGTAGTTTGCCGTCAGTCGTGGCGCGTAGGCCGACCCGGCAAAAGCAGGATTAAGATAAAGGGGGGCTGCATAGAACTGCGTAAACTGCGGGTCCTGCGCCATTGCGAGCCGGACCGACATTAGAAACAGTACTACAGACAGGTATTTCTTGAACATAACGAGTCGTAAAGCAACAGTTGGACCAACTTCGCGGTTGCAACACTAGTCAACATAAGTTGGTATGGGTAACCAACAGGCCAGCCTTAAAGCTAACGGATTTTGCCGTGCTGTTTCCTCCGCCGGGCGGATAAAATTTTAGTACCTCAACATCGTTTATACTAACGTAGTGCTCCCATAGTATGATATGTGCAGGAGCGAAATTGTGCGGGAGAATACAGGTAGCAGCCAGTTCCATGAAAGTCTTTACAAAGAGTACGCATTTAACAGGGGTGCTGTGGCTGCTGTGCCTGATTTTTGGGGCGGGCAGCGCATGGGCGCAGGGGATAAAAGTAAGCGGTAAGGCCTGCGTCCCCGATCAGCAGTGTAAAGCCGACTCCATGCGGTTTGTCGATAGCCTGCGAACCGGAGTGACGCAGCGCGCCTGGAATTTTGGGGATGGCAGCACGACGGTTACCAAAACGGCAGTTGGCGACTCTGCCATACAACACGTTTTTGAGCGAGCGGGTACGTATACCATAACGCTGACTCGTACTAC
>JAKONH010000210.1 GCA_022702045.1 Spirosomataceae bacterium | reverse complement strand
ACGGACAGCACCGAAGTGGCTTACGGTCTACCCACACGGCGGTTTTCCTCCTTCCGGCAAGCCGCCGACGAAGCGGCCATCAGCCGGCTGTACGGTGGCATTCATTACCGGGAAGCCTGCGAACACGGACAGCGACAGGGACAGCAGGTTGGCCAACAGGTGCTGATGAAAGTACGACTTGTTGAGTTATCCAAGCCCAAACAGCCTGTTTACACAACCGAAGCGGCCAGTCGGCGCAGGCGTAAACGCTAGATTCATTACTTGGCATCCCTCTATCGCATCAGCAGCCACCGTGGCGCGAACCGGTCGGGACGACGAAAAAATTCTGTGTTCTCCGTGTTTAAAACACTACGTTACGGCAAAGATTTTTGCCAGCAGGCGCGACAGGGGCAGCAGGCAAAACACCAGCATAGCCAGCGGAAAGGAGGCAAAGGCGGCCACCCAGGCGGCATTCATTACAATCAGCGACAGGACACCCGCTTTCACTGCCCGCCCGATATTGGGCCCGATTGGTTCACGGACGGCCCGCCACAGCGGGGGAAAAATGTAGTAGCCAAACAGGGCCAGAAAGGGAAAGGCGGTACCAAGCTGTTGCCGGTCCTGCGCCAGCGCAGCCACACAACCGATCACCAGCGCGTACAGCAGTCCGGCGACACGCAGTACCACCGGGTTGCCACCGTGTACTTCGCCCCGGCTAATCATGGTGATAGCGGCAATGTAAATGATCGGGATGATACCTACCCACAACCACGGCATCAGTTGCTCGGGAATGATGCTGATACCCAGCAGCAGGTTCAGTCCCCGGCACAGGCCCATATTCAGCGGACCGGCAATCGAGTGGTGTTTCCCGAAACGGTCATAGACAAGCGATACCACAACGATCGCTATAGCCAGTATACCGGCCGTATTGTTGACAAGAAAAGCCGTTACAATACCAAGCAGATACAAGCCAGCGCCCAGTCCCGTAGCAGCGCCTTTACTGACAACACCGCTTGGAATGGCCCGCTCAGGCCGCTCGACGGCATCGAGCTCGGCGTCGAACACGTCGTTGAACACAACGCCACCCCCATACAAGCCAATCGTCGCCAGCGTCAGCCAGCCGATGGGTGCCGGAGCCGGGCTGTTTGTCGAAAAATAACCGGCAATGGCCATACCAGCCAGTACGTCGGCAACGGCGGTAACGAGGTTAGCCGGGCGCGTAAGTGAAAGTAATGCTTTGATCATTCGTAACTGATACCTGAAGGCGGACGTCAGCCCTGCGCCCGCTTGATGACACTCCCCAACAAACTACCGATAAATGTCAGGCCGATGGAGCCGTACAGACTGAAATTTTCGAGATCCTGCCGATGCCCGCCCGTTGCCGGTCCGGCGATAAACGTGTAGCCTAGCCACAGCAGCAAGGCTTGTTCGACGGCTAACGCCCAGCCTTTGCGCGTTTCTAAAAAGCCGATCATCACCCCGACGACGGCAGCAGCCAGGTACGGCCAGTGAATTACGTTACTACGCTTAATCACCAGCAGCAACAGGGCGCTCGTCAGCACGATCAGGCCCATGTGCAACACAAAGCGCCGGTCGAAGAAGCGGGTCGATGCCAACGGGTTGGCAGCAGCCGGTGCCGGTGTCTGCTCCAGGACGGCGGCCCGCTCCAGATCGTGCTGACTCAGGTCGATCCGGTGCAGCTTCTGACCGGCCATCCCCCGCCAGCGGTACGGCTCCGAGCGATTCGCTGCGTTATGAAAAACAGCTTTATCGAAGTCCTTGAATGCCTGCACGTAGTCGCCCTGTTCGTAATGTATTTTTCCCGTTTCCAGATGCAGCTCAGCAATGGTGTCATCGTAGCTCTTTGCCCGTTCCAGATCCGTCAGCGCAGCCATCGAGTCACCCAGATCGTGGTAAATCAAGGCCCGATATAGGTACGCTACGCTCGATTTGGGTTGAGCGGACAATGCAGCATTGAAATAAGCCAGCGCGCCCGACGTCTGCCCGGCGTCGTATAGGGTGATACCTTCCTGTAGTCGGTCAGCTTCTTTCTGGGCGTCCGTCCGCTGATCAGCATAGTACCGGAGATAAACGATGTAACCGACAAACGCTGTGATAATCAGTAGTTCCAGCATAATCAATCTGGTTTACTACATAACACCGATTGGCCCTCAGTCATTCGACCAACCGCTTATTTAATGATGGTAGATTCTTTATCGACGCGCGGAGCCTGTCCGCCACGCAGTACGGAGCTACCGTTGAACCGCTGACTCTGATCGATACCTAGTGGCTGACTCAGTTCGTCCAGACTTAGCTGGCCGCTCTGCGCAAAGGCCGTTACGGCATTTGTAAACGTAACCAGCCGAATGGCTTCATCAGAGATGCCATGTTGCTTCATTAGGGCCGCCGTCTTGGGTACGGCCAGTGGATCGCTGATACCCCAGTCGGCCGCCGAGTTGATCATAATGCGTTCCGGGCCGTACTGTTTTACGATCTCGACCATGCGTTCATTTCCCATCTTGGTAAACGGATAGATGGTGAAGCCGGCCCAGAACCCCCGATCCAGCGTTTCGCGAACAGTTTCTTCGTTATTGTGGTCGACGATAACCATACCGGGATCGAGACCGTGTTCAATGGCAATATCCATGCTCCGGCTCGTCCCCTGTTTTTTGTCGCGGTGGGGCGTATGAATCTGTACCGGCAAACCAGCTTCTTTGGCCAGATCGAGTTGTGCGCGGTAATATTTTTCCTCGGCAGGCGTCTGATCGTCAAATCCGATTTCGCCCACACCAACCACGCCTTCCTTGTAGATAAACTGCGGCAGGATTTCCATGACCTGTTCGGCCAGTTCTTCCTGATTGGCTTCTTTCGAGTTCAATCCAATCGTACAGTAGTGCCGAATACCGAACTGCGACGCCCGAAACCGCTCCCAGCCAACCAGACTGGCGAAGTAATCGCGGAACGAGTCGACACCGGTGCGGGGTTGCCCCAGCCAGAATGCCGGTTCGATCATGGCCACTACGCCCGCATCGGCCATGGCCTGATAATCGTCGGTGGTGCGGGACGTCATGTGTACGTGCATGTCGAAAAAAGACATGCCGCGAATGGAATCCATAAAATTCATAACAGAGCGGGTTTAGCCGTGACATACGAATGCATGCAGTCACTTACACAAAGATACAGCCAGACGACGCAGCCTATGCCCCGTCGACCAAATCCTTTTTTAATCCACTGTTCATAACCCAATCAGCACCCGCTCCGTTTTATATAGTAGTAAACAACAAATACTGTTATGATACGCTCTCAATCGACTCGCTCCAGCCGATGGATACTGGGAATTGCGGTTGCGCTGACGATCGGAACCGGCCTGTCCGCCTGCAACAAGAACGCGATCAACGACCTGACGCCTGAAGATTCGCAGGTGTATATCACCAACTATGACCGGTCGGTCAATTTCGCGCAATACAGAACATTTAGCCTGCCCGACTCCGTCGTTGTCGAGTCAAACACCGGCTACACAACGTCATTGGGCAGCGTTGAAAGCCAATTTATTACGAATGTGGCGACAGCGTTGACCAATCGGGGCTTCACCCGCGTTACTGCTGGTCAGAAAGCGGATATGGGGGTAGCGGTTATTAAAGTCAACAACCGGTATACGGGCGTCGGTGTCGATCCGTATGGTTCCTACTATTCGAACTACTGGGGTGGCGGATTTGGCTACGGCGGATTTGGTGGCTATTACCCGTACTACCCAACGTATTACACCTATCAGGTAACTGACCGGTATTGGGAAATTCAGGTTGTTGATCTGAAAAACGCCCCGACTACCGGAACGGGTACAGGGACAGGCACTAGTACGGGAACAGGTACGGGTACCGGACAGGCACAGCTTAATGTCATCTACGATGCCACGATACGGGGCGATGAGATTACCGACACGCAATCCGTCAACACCGCCACAACCGCTATTTTCAACCAGTCGCCTTACCTGCGGCCTAACTAACCACCGACCATGAAGCGTTTTCTTCTGCTGGCGTTGTTAGCCAGCGCAGTAACCTGCTCAGTGCAGGCGCAGTACGTCAACGAACCGTATTCGAACGTGTTGGAATCGACATACAACCGGTACGTCACGTTCAATTTCTCGGCCCGCTACGGTGTAGCGCTACCGATGGGGGGGCAGAAAACGTACATCGACAAAGTATCGGCAACCAATCTCGCCCTCGATGGCGAATGGCTATTCCCACAACGGTTCTCGATTGGCCTGAAGTCCGGCTACCAGTATTCGCAAATGCGGTTGCCCCGACAGGCAGTCGATTACGACGATCAGACGATCTCGGCAGTGCAAACCCGGACGTTTACCGTCATTCCGGCGATGGCGTCGCTATCGTATTATTTCGCGGAGAATGCCGGAGCGATCCGGCCCTATGTGCAGATTGCAGGTGGTGGCGCATTCGTCAACTACATCAACTATTTCGGTACGCTGGCCGATCAGAACCGGGTGTTCAAAGGAGCCATTGCACCAGCAGTCGGGTTGAAATTCTACGGACAACGCGAAAACAAGTTCGGCGCTGAAATTCAGGCGCAGTATCAGAACGTGTTCTTCAACTATGGTCAGTTGTCCGGTAGCGCCCCGTCGCTTATGCTCTCCGCCGGTCTGATCTACCGGTGGTACTAGGTTGCGTTTAACGTTTGTAGTTCACGGTTCAGGGTTGGCCACCGCTGCTTAGATTACATGCGTTAGCCAACTTTACACAGTAAACTACAAACCTTAAACCCGTCTCACAGCAACTCCTCCATGTGGGGCGGCAGCGCACGACCGGCAGCCTGGCGCTCGGCTGCGTAGTCGGTCAGCGTCTGCGTCAGTCGGGCGTTTTTGCGGTCGTGCAGGCCAGTAATCTGCGTAATGTCTTTGTCAGTAAAGAAGGCTTTTAGAATAAGCTGATTCCAGGCGGCTTCGTCGAACTGCTCGGCCGGGTACGGGTTATGCAGCATAATCGCCGACTGCACATCCGCGATGTTGTTCCGAATACCCTCGGTAGCCAGAAAGCGCCACCGCGTGGGATATGATAGTACGGGCAGGGCCGAATACAGGGCCACCAGTTCGTTGAGTTCTGCCCCCTTGAATAATTGCGAAATTGTGTTGACATACCGCTCCTCATCGTCGGCAGGGAGTTGCAGCAGCCACCACACCCGCGCCAGCCTGTCGCGTGTCCAGCCGGACACGGAAAAACCGGGACGGATACGTTCGATAGCAAATGCCATGTCGGGTGGCAGGTCAATCATCTGCTTGCCGACGTAACGGGGCATAGCAGTGAATACACGATAAAACAGGGCAGGTTTAGGGTCGATCTGAAGCTGATCGGTTTGCTGACGCAGGTACTGAACGGCAGCGGCCGAGTCAGGCTGCTGTTCGAGCAGATAAAGCAGCGTCTGGCTCATCGCGAGAATAGTCATACAACAAACTTTGCCACTATTTTTGACTTTGTCAATTAATGGATCGGCAGTGACTCAACCTGGCTCATGAGCGGGCAGCAAAACAGGTAGAAAGTATTGACAGACCGCTTCGCTTTATACCCACTCTTGCAACAAATGGCTCCTCCCCTGTTAGCTACTGCGCCGACCACCGAGCTTACCGATCTAAGTCACCGCCCCATGTCGGGGTTTCAGTGGCTGATGGTAGGCATTTGCTTCATTTTGAATTTCAACGACGGAATCGACGTTCTGATCGTATCGTTTTCGAGCACGGCGATCATGGCCGAGTGGCAGCTCTCGAAATCCGAAATGGGTTATGTGTTCAGCGCCGGGCTGGCAGGCATGACACTGGGCTGCTTCCTGATTGCTCCCCGCGCCGACCGGTGGGGCCGACGAACCATTTTTCTGCTTTCCGTCGCCCTGATCGCTCTGGGCATGCTCGGCGTGGGCATCTGCCGGCTCTACGGACTGATGCTGGCCCTGCGTTTTCTGACCGGCCTGGGCATTGGCGGGATATTACCCACGATGGCCGCTACAGCGGCTGAGTTCTCGAACCGAAAGTACCAAGATTTTAACGTGGGGCTGGTACAGGCTGGCTGGCCCATCGGTGCCATTCTGACGGGCCTGTTCTGCGCAACATATATTCCCGATTACGGCTGGCATAGTGCATTTCTGATCGCGGGTGGTCTGGCTATAGTTATGTGGTTATTGGTATTCTTCTTCATGACTGATTCCCTGGAGTTTATGCTCAACAACCGAAGTGAAAAATCCCTGTCGGCCATTAACAGACTACTCGACCGAATGAACATTACCCCGTTGACAACCCTGCCCGCCCTACAGCGGGAAGCGCATCGAACGGGGGCGTCAGTGCTGTTCAGTTCGACCTATAAACGCAACACGCTAACCATCTGGATAGCGGCTTTTTTCGGCTTTCTGACGCTCTACACGCTGATGAGTTGGGTGCCTACCATTGCCAAAGACGCTGGCTTACCGTTCGAACAGGCGACCGGCGTCGGCATCATGCTGAACATCGGAGCGGCAATGGGGTCGGCAGCTATTGGGGCCATGGGCAGTCGGTTTGGCCTACGCCCGACGATACTGACGTTTATGCTGATCGCCTTTGCCATTATGCAGGTCTACGCGTTTTCGACGCTGACACCAGTGTTGATTTTCAGCCTAGTGCTGTTAATAGGCTTCTTCGTACAGGGCGGCTTCAACGGCATCTGGCCCACGCTGTCGCGGCTTTATACTGCCTCCGTTCGGGCTACGGGCGTGGGTTATACGGTTGGTATTGGTCGGCTAGGGGCTATTTTAGGGCCTTTACTGTTCGGTTACCTCGCCGACGGTGGCCTGACGATTGGACAGCTCTTTGTCCTGTTCTCCATTCCCCTGCTGGTGATGGGGGGCTGCATCTGGGCACTCCGGTCCGAGAAACTGTAATTGAAAACCATTCTGCCCGGATGTTTATATGAACGCTGTCTTTTTAGAAAAACCCCGCCATCTGGTTGCCCGCGACATACCCATGCCGGAACCGATGCCGGGTGAAATTCGGGTTCGACTTGTAAACGTCGGTATCTGTGGGTCCGACGTTCACCTGTTTCTAGGCCATCGACCGCTTAATCGGCCTACCGTCATTGGTCACGAAGGCTATGGGCTTATCGACAAACTTGGCGAAGGTGTCATGGGTCGGTCGCTAGGCGAACGAGTCGTTGTAGAGCCGAATATTCCATGCATGCGTTGCCGCTTCTGCTTGAGCAGCCGGGGAAACATCTGTCCGAACAAACGGGTTGTCGGTCTGACCGAAAACGGCTGCTTTGCAGACTATATCTGCGTACCGGCAGCCTTTTGCTGGCCCATTCCCGACGAAGTCAGTGCGCAGGATGCCGTTTGTATTGAGCCGATGGCCGTAAGCGTCCATGCACTGTCTGTCTCATCGGCCCGGCCGGGCGATACCATTGCCATCGTCGGACTGGGCGCCATCGGCCTGCTGCTCAGCCATCTGGCACTCCGGCTGGGGTATCGGGTGTTGGTCAGCGAACTCAATGGAGCGAAGCGACAGAAGGCAGTGGCCGAGGGGGCTATTGCCGCACAGGGCGACGCACCGACACTGAACGCGATCTGGGAAGCCCATACCGTTGTGGCCGTGTTCGAATGTGCGGGTTCGGCGGGAACAGCCTCTCTGGTGACGGCAGCCGCGCCACGGGGGTCGGAGATCGTGCTGGTAGGGCTGTCGGAACAAGCCGCGACCTTCACCCCGCTCCGGATTGCCCGCGAAGGGATTACCCTATTGCCGTCAATCATTTATCGGCATCCCACAGACTTCCAACGTACTATCGACCTGATTCAGCGGCAGGTCGTCCGCCCATCGACAATCATTTCCGGTTATTATCCGCTGGCCCAGTTGCGGGAAGCGTTCGAAATAGCCGCAACCGGCACCGAAAGCAAGCTGATTATCAAACTACCCGACGAATAGTAACACACCCAGGCCTGCCACTCACTCTTTCTTGGCTTTGGGGTGCGCCTGATCGTAGGTTTTCTTTAGTTGCTCCAGGCTGGTGTGCGTATAAATCTGCGTGGCTGCCAGACTGGAATGGCCCAGTAAATCCTTAATCGCGTTGAGGTCGCCCCCCCGGTTGAGCAGGAGCGTCGCAAACGTGTGACGCAGCACGTGCGGGCTCTTCTTTTCCAGCGTCGTCACGACCGACAGGTGCTTTTTGACAATGCGCTGGATCAGCATCGGATAGGCACCAATTCCTTTGTCGCTCACAATCAGCACCGTGTTGTCGGCCTGCCCGTCGAATTCAAGTTCCTTGTATTGACCATACTGCTGAATCAGGTCGAACAACGACTGCGTCAGGGGAATAAGTCGGTGTTTGTTGCGCTTCCCCAGCACCGTGATTGTCCGGTTATACAGGTTGACGTCTGTCGGTTTCAGTCCGGTCAGTTCGCTGAGCCGGATACCGGTGCCATAGAGTAATTCGATGACCAGTTTGTCGCGCATGCCTTCGAACGTATCGGGAAATTCGACTTCGTCGAGGAGCGTCTCCATCGGCTTCTCCTCAACGTAAACGGGCAGTTTGCGCGACATTTTCAAGGCCTGAATCTTGGTCATCGGGTCGACAGCAATCACTTTCCGACGCAGGAGATAGCCGAAAAAAGCACGCAGCGTGGCAATCTTTCGATTCACCGATGTCTTGTCCATCTCGCCCTCTACCAGACTGACGATCCATGATCGGATATGCCGAAAGTCAGCCTGCTCGGGTTGCTCGATCCTGCATTCCATTATGAGAAACTGGCTAAACTGCGCCATGTCACCCGTGTAGGCCGTCAGCGTATGCTGGCTTAGTCGTTTTTCGAAACGGATATGTTTCAGGAAGTCGTCGGTCTGGTTCACGGTCATACGATTGGTAAGCGAATGTACAACGTAACAAACGGTTTCTGACTCAACCGCACGAACAGCCACCGGCCTTAGCCGGAACATCACACTGACTTCCCAGTCATCGCATGGCTAATCAGCGCGACTACCGTGTCTATTTCCGCTTCCGTGTTGAAGTAATGCGGGGATAGCCGGATGATCCAGTCAATTCCTTTTCGTGTAAAGTCGATGATAGCGCCCTGTTTATACTGAACCGTAAACAGAACACCACCCTGCCGCAGGGCCGCTTCTACGGTTGCCAGCGACTGACGCGTCGAATGAAATGTCAGGATGTTGCTCTGTACTGATCCCCAATCCATCAGGTCAAGCCCGTCGATCTGACCAAGTCCCGTTCGTAGTCGATGCATTAACCCCTGATTCGCCTGCCCGATGGCTTCGATACCAAGCAGATTAGCGTACCGCACGGCTTCTACCAGCCCGACGACAGACAGCGACTTCTCCTGTGGCTCGAACCGCCGTGCATCCGTCCGCACGGCAAACGTATCGGGACCGGTCCAGTCGGCGCCCTGACGGTCGATAAAGAGCGGAGTCAGACCACTTGCAAGCACCTTGTCCGATACATAGAGAAAGCCGGTGTTACGCGGTCCCCGCAGAAACTTACGGCCTGTAGCCACCAGAAAATCGGCCTGAATCCGCTCGCCGTCGAGCGACAGTTGCCCTACTGACTGAGCCGCATCGAGCAAATACCAGCAATCGTACCGACTGCAGATAGCCCCGATTGTTTCGGCCGGCTGTACCAGCCCTGAATTGGTGGGAATATGCGTAATCGCAACCAGCACCGGTCGATACTGCTGAATCATCTGTTCCAGGTGCATCAGGTCGAGATCGCCGTTATCGAGATCTTGGATGCGGATGAGCCGGATACCCAACCGTTGCTGCAGGTTTAAAAACGCGAGCTGATTGGAGATGTAGTCGTTGGTCGTGGTCAGAATGACATCGCCGGACTGGAATGGAATGGCCGACAGCACCTGCATGTAAGCGGCTGTCGTGCTATACGAAAACGCGATGTTAGGGGGCCTGACGTTAATCAGTCTGGCGGCTTCGCCGTACAGTTGCCCAATATGGTCGGCCCGTAGCCGTTCAGTTTCGTAGCCGCCTACCTGGGTTTCCAGGTGCAGGTAATCCTGCATGGCCGTTACGACGGGACGGGGCATCAGCGACGCGCCGGCACTGTTCATAAACAGCGTTGTTGGCTGACCCGGTCCATCCAGACTGGGTCCATCCAGACCGGGCGTATCAGCCCGAACCGTTCTTTTGTCAATAGGTACAATAGGTATGAATTGATCTGTTTGCATGGGACAAAAGACGGCCGTTTTTCCATGGCTTACCAGATACACTCTCACCTATTTCAGAGCGTACAGTTTTTCTGTTTGCCCAATGAACTGTACGGCTCTCTTTCACGCGCTGTGTATCTGCTATAGTACAGTTCGTACACCTATTTTTGCGTCTGTTTGTTTATCGACATCTAACCGTCATGACTAGCCGAACGCCTAAATACCAAACTATTGCCCGCCAGCTCGGTGACAAATTACGACTTGGGCAACTAGATGACGCTGTCAAGCTGCCGTCTGTCCGTACGCTTAGTCGGGAACTTCGGGTCAGCATCAACACCGTACAGCAGGCTTATTACTGTCTGGAATCGGAAGGCCTGGTCGAGGCCCGGCCCCAGTCAGGCTATTACGCACGGAGCCGTACCCGTCGACAGGATGCGTTACCACATCGATCCCAGCCAACAGCCAGCTCGCAGCGGCCCGACCTACCCGCCCGAGATTCGCTATTACTCCGGCTCATCGCGCTACAGAACCAACCCGACTGGCTACCGTTCTCGATGAACGTTCCGTCCCCCAGCCTGATTCCGATTCAGAAATTGAACAAAGCGCTGCAACAGGCGCTGCGCACCATGCCTAACGCAGGAATCGGCTACGACGCCATACCGGGAAACCTGGCACTGCGCCAACAAATTGCCCGCTACACGATGTTCTGGGGCGGCAACATGACAGTCGATGACCTGATTACGACGGAAGGCTGTACGGCGGCCCTGACATTGTGCCTGAAAGCCGTGACGAAGCCCGGCGATACGGTAGCGGTTGAAAGTCCGGCTTACTTCGGCATTCTGCAGACTGTCCTGTCGCTGGGATTGCGGGTGCTGGAGCTCCCAAAGGACCCACTGACTGGTATCGACCTGCCAACGCTGGATAGTCATTTGCAGGCGGGGCGCGTACAGGCCTGTTTATTCGTTACCAACTTCAGCAATCCGCTGGGCAGTTGCATGACCGATACCGGGAAGCAGCAGTTGGTACGCCTGCTGGAAACGTATCAGGTGCCGCTTATTGAAGACGATTTGTACGGCGACCTGCACTATGCCCCTCACCGACCAGTACCCTGCAAAGCATACGACCGACAGGGGCTGGTGTTGTGGTGCGGTTCGTTCAGCAAAACGCTGGCGCCGGGTTATCGGGTTGGCTGGGTAGCACCCGGTCGCTACTACAATGCGCTGTTACAACTCAAGCGCTTTCAGGCGGGCGTCTCACCAGGGGTTACACAACAGGCTATCGCGCATTTTCTGGCTAACGACCGCTACGAATTACACCTGCATCGACTGCGGCAGACGCTGAAAAGCAACTGCTTGCGGTATCAGCAAACCATTCGGTCATCGTTTCCGGCCGGTACCCGAATAAGTGAGCCACAGGGAAGCTTCTCCCTGTGGCTCGAACTTGACCCCGCTATCGATACGGTATCGCTTTGTGAAGACCTGTTGACCCGGAACATCAGTATTATGCCGGGAAGTCTGTTTTCGCTCCAGCCGCAGTACACCAATTGTCTACGACTCAGCTACGGCATGCCCTATGATCAGCGCGTCGAAGCAGGTTTACGACAGATAGGGCAACTTGTCAGTCAGTACCACGCCGGCTAGCGTTAGTAGCGGATGCTCCAGTACGGATTCTCATGGGCAGCAACACTCTCGGCGATTTTCTTTTTGACCATCGCGTTGTAGTCAGCGTCAGTAATTTTCTTGCCTTTGGTCTTAGGTAGCTTCAGCTCCTCAGCCGTAACGGGACGAAGCGTTACGCTCTGTGCGACAATTTCGACATCGCCATCATTGAGGTCCAGCTCCAGAATCAGGCCCGGCAGGCCACTCACTCGTTCAGGACCCGCCGATACAGGAATATCCTGCGCAAACCAGGCCGTTATCGTCTGGTTTTTGATAGGGTCTGTGGTTTCGGCTTTCATGCAGATGTAGCCGGCGACTTCCTTGATCTGATTACCGATCTTCCAGGTCGGTGTCCGCAGCGAATCGTCGACGACGTAAACTCTACCCAGCATTTCCATGATATCCGTCTGGCGTTCTTTCTCGAAGTTACGCGTCATAATCAGTTCACTCTGCCGCCACGAATAGCCGGCATCTTCACTTTCCGATGCATCGCCACTGTAGGTGTATAGGCTCTGGGTTGGCGTAAAAAGCAGTTTCATCTTCTCACCCTTATTGTCCTCTTCCCAGTTTTTACTCCGCAGCATAATCCGGTCCTTTTGTTCCTGACTCAGGTAAGTCATCCGGGTGTAAATTTTGCTCCAGTGCGTAATTCGGCGAAATTCTACCACGCCTTCAGTTTTTTGCGCCATCACCAGCGATGGCAGGCTTAGCAGTAGCAAGCCAATAAGTAGTCGATACATAGTCGTTTCTTAGTTTTTGTGTAACCTGAATATCGTAGCCTGGTCCGCCGGTCCAGGCTACGTTGTCTGCGCTACATTGATCAATAAAAATCCTGCCGGCGCATCTTGGCCGTTACACCCCGCATGTTGTAGGTGAAGCTAAGTAAAAAGTAGCGGGCCAGCGTCTGAATACTCTCCGTCTGACTATAGTTCTGCCCAGCATACTGACTGACAAACACATTACGATTCAGCAGGTCATAGGCAGACAGTCGTACCTCTGCCCGCTTGGCCTTGCCGATGATATGGTACAGCGACGTGTTCAGGATCGGGACCTGCTGCCGGAAGCCCAGTCGGTCGTTAATGTACGAGCGATAATTGAGCGTCGTGTTGAGGTAAATATCCTTCGGGAATTTCAGGTTCAGGTCACCCCGATACGTGTAGGTGTAAATTGTCTGATTCTGCGCTGTATTGACCGAGTATTGGGCATTGGTAATATTTACGTTAGCGTTACCGTAAAACGTTAGCCATTCTTTTGGCGTCAGTTCCAGCCGGGCTCCCCCGCTGATGTTCTGATTTTTCGTGTCGTTCAGAACGTCGTTCACGATCTCGGTTACGCCCCCAACCTGCCGCGTTTGCCGGATTGGCGTAAAATTACGACCAGCACTAAACTGTCCGTTTAGGTTTAGGGTTGCCTTCGTTTTCTTCAGTGGAAAACCGAAGTTCAGATACGTACCTGTCGAGCGCCCACCAGAGATATTTTCCGGCGATGTCGTCGTAATCAGCGTTTGCGTATCAACACTCTGCCCATACACAATCTGGTTGTCGTACCAGGTCGAGTTCACGCTCGATGAGAAATTAATAAAACTGCCGGGGTTGAAATAATAAAAACCGAGTTGTACCTCTTTATTCAGGCCCGGCAGCAGGTTAGGATTACCCACCGTGACGAAGAGCGGATTGGTGATCGTGCGTACCGGCTGCAGATCACGCGAAGCCGGAATCTGTACGCCTACCGAGTAGCCGCCGTAGAGGTACTTGTTGTTTTTCAAATCGTAGTTGAGGCCAACGTTTGGAATCAGCGCGTTGTATGTGCGCCGGATTGGGGTCAACTCCTGCGATCGCTCCCGACTATACTGGCCGTCGAGCACAAAGCTTTGCCCGGCCAAGCCCGCCGACAGATTCAAGCCTTTGAACGAATACCGGACACTACTCCCCAGTCGATTGTAGGTGTAGGTGTTTTTATAGTACAGGCTCAACGTATCGACCCGCCGGCGGGAGTCGTTGAGGTTGAATACCCCCCGGTCGACCTCGTCGAAACGCAGGCTAAAGTTGTAGAATGTTTCCCAGTAAAACTTCTTGGCGAACGGCTCGACATACAGTAAGCTTCCTTTGTACTGATTGCTGAGCAGGTCGGTATTCTGATCCTGATTTAGATTGCGGAACATGTCACTAACCGTCGTTGCCTGAAAGAACTGGTTAACGGACTGCAACCGCAGGTCAGCATCGTTCTTCGTAATCTGATAAGTCGCGCTGGCAGCAAAACTGCGACCTTTTTTCTTGAATTTCAGGCGATACAACGCCGTATTTGCCAGGGCAAACTGATTGGCCTGCGTACCATTGAACGTATTACTAGTCGAATACAATTGCTGCGGACCACCGGTGATGCTTTGGTTGATTCGCTGCAAACTAGTCAGGTTATTATTACCGATACCCAGCCGGCCGTTGCTGATCACGATCAACGTCTGCATGGTGTCGAGTTGCTTTTCAAAGCGCAGGCTGACACGGTGATTGGCGTTCTGATTCATTTGCGTGCTCGTGTCGGTTGTCGCCAGTGTCGAACCGGGCAGAAACCGCTCCTGTTCACGCAGCGTAAACAGGTCCTGCCGCGTCTGATTGAAGAAATAGCTGGAGCTAAGCTTAGTCTTCTTCGTATCATAGTTGTAGTTAACGCCCCCCGCCAGGTTACGCGTAAAGCCCCGGTTGTCGCCCCCACTGATCGGAATACTCAGGCTTTCATTATCGTCGCCGAAAGAGATGTAGCGACCCGACCCACTGAAGCCGAAATCGGCATCGTCGTTCCAGTTGAATGAGTTACTCCCCCGAAAATCCTGGTAATCGTTCCAGGACAGGCCACCCTGATTGGTGTTATTACCCAACAACACCGCCGATAGCTGCCGTTTGCTGTCGAACTTGTTGTAGTTCCCCCGCACGTCGTAACGGGCCGAAACGTTGTTCGAGGCCGGGCCACCACCAGCGGTTAGTTTACCGAAGCCACCTTTCTTGAATTCTTCCTTAAGCTGCAGGTTGACGGTTTTTTCTTTCTTTCCGTCGTCGACACCCGTGAGCTTGGCCTGCTCCGTTTTATCGTTGAACACCTGCACTTTGGTGATGGCATCGGCCTGTAAGTTTTTGGTTGCCAGCTTCGGATCACTACCGAAGAACTGTTTTCCATCGACTGTCACTTTATTGACGGCCTGCCCCTGCGCCCGGATGTTGCCGTCCTGATCAATCTGCACACCCGGTAGTTTTCGAAGCAGGTCCTCGACTGTCGAGCCGGGCGGGACTTTGAATGAGGCTGCATTGTACTCAATGGTATCACCCTTGATGGTCAGGGGCGCTTTCGCCGTTCGGACAACAACCTCCATCAGTTCTTTCGTAATGGGTTTCAGCTTCAGCCCCCCCAGGTCGAGTACGGCTTCGTCCCCATTTTTGATCAACGCATTGTAGGGAATGTATCCCACAAAAGTGACCTTCAGAATGTAGCTGCCGGCGCGCAGGTTTTTGAACGTGAACGCCCCCTTGTCGTCGGTTCGTCCGAAATTGACCATCGACGAATCCTTGGGACTCAGGAGCATAACCGTAGAGGAAGGTAATGCGTTGTTCAGCGTGTCGACGGCTCGACCCTGTAGTGTGAAGCGGGTCGGTGTTTGGGCATGTAACACCATCGTCAGCAGGCATAATGCCCCCAACAGAAAAAGGTTTCGCATGAGAGATAGCGTGAAGGTTGACTGGAACTGTGGCAAGGTAATCCGACCGGCAACGGCCTGACACCGTCTTAACGTATTTTAACTATTTTTATAGTACGTTATTTCGTGAACGGTTTAACCCATTGCCAATGAGTCGACAAAGCACCAAACCGTTGCACGGATCACTTAAAATGAGACTAAAACAGACTTAAATCCATACGTAGCCCGTCGATATTTTAACTGTATTGATTAAGCGGTAAGTCTATACGTTCACTAACCTTCCAGCAGGCTACGGATAGCACGAGCTTTCAGCAAACATTCGGCCCACTCCTGTTCAGGATCGGCATCATAGGTGATGGCACTACCCACCGAAAACGATGCGTATGCTCGCTCCCTATTGTAAAGCAGCGAGCGAATGACAACGCTGAAATCGAAGTCGTTATCGGGCGTGATGTAGCCTAAAGCACCTGAGTACAGCCCCCGTCGGCTACTTTCCAGCTCGTCGATCAGGATCATCGACCGGATTTTGGGCGCACCAGTCATGCTACCCATGGGAAAAGCGTTGCGAATGGCATCAGTCCACATGCAGTCGGGGCGGAGCGTGGCCGATATAGTTGAAATCATCTGAAACACATGGCGGAACCCGTAGATGCCGAACAGTTCATCGACCCGCACCGAACCTATCTCAGCCGAACGCGCCAGATCATTTCGCACCAGGTCAACGATCATTAGATTCTCGGCACGTTCTTTTTCTGAATTGAGTAACTGCGTCTGAAGCTGCGCGTCTTCATCGGCCGTCAGTCCCCGGCGGATGGTTCCTTTTATGGGCTGGGATGTAAGCGTTGTTCCGTCTTTTCGAATAAACCGTTCCGGCGACGCGCCCATCAGATAACGGTTGCCTACCCTTAGGAAAGCGGAGAACGGCATGGGCGAGCGCTCGTTCAGCGCCCAGTAAACAGTTTCCGGTTCAAGCCGGGCCTGCTCAGCAAAAAACTCGACACAGTAGTTCAACTCATACACCTCTCCCTGCCGAATCGCCTGCTGAATCTGCCGCACGTTGGCTTTGTATTCGTCGGGCGTTACCCGGCAGTTCACCGACTGCGGGATGATCGGTTTACCCTCAGGCACCGGATACGCCAGTAACTCGGCTAATAGCCCGTCGGTATTGCCTTCCCCCGTTACCGTGGCTACGCCGTCCTGATAATCGATAATCCAGCGGGGTTCGGCAAAAAACGCATCCGGAAAGCCGAGCTGGTCGGCGTGTCGACTGCTTAAGGTCTCCAACTGATTTTTCAGATCGTAACCGAAATACCCGACCCAGTGTGACGGGCGTTCAACCTGTGCCAATCGCAGTTGCTCGAACGCATCTGGCTCGGTAGCACCGTCAAAAACCGAAACGACCCGTTTCGCACCAATAAAGAGTCGGTTGGGAAACGGGTCGTTTGGATAGGTAATATGATTGTTGCTCAGCAGTGCGACGAAACCGTCGTTCTGCGGAAGCGCCATGGCCCAGGCTACGGCTCGCTGCCAGAATGAGTCGGTATACGGTGTACAGTTTTCGGTTTTCGGCTGATCGGTTAACATACACTACTAAACTATGACCGATAACCCACTGTAAACCGAAAACTATAAACCGAGAATTGCCTAACTACGGCCGCACCAGCGATACGTCGATAGCGATATCTTTTCCTTCTGCATTCTGACCAATCGTGAACTCTACTTCGTCATCGACGTGTAATTCGTCGAAATCGGTGTCGATCAGACTAGTATAGTGGAAAAACAGGTTGTTAGGCGGGTAGTTGATAAAGCCGTAACCCGATTTTAAACTTCGAATCGTACTGATTTTCCGGCCGGTCGGATCCTCGTCAGGCCGGTCGATCAGGTTGTAGTTTGGCTCTTCTTCGTCTTCAAAATTGGCCGCGTACGAATTTTCGCTACTGACAAAACTACTGCTGCCACTGCTGGCGATAGCCGGAGTAAACGTTGGCCGTCCCTGCTTGACAAACAGGTTCTGAATGATCATATCATTCCGACGGGTACGGTCATCGATCAGGGCATGCATCGCCACCGGATACGATACTTCTTCGAGCAAATCCTGCGACGTGCGCGTTACCTGCCGTTCACCCTGCTCGTTTTCGAATTCAAAGTCCCAACTCAGGACCATAATCCGCGAACCAACCGTATTCAGTTTACGAATCAGCGGTACATAGTCACCGTCGGACGTAATCAGGACAACAACGTCGAATTTCTTGTACAGTGCCAATTCAAAGGCTTCGAGCGCCAGCCATACGTCGATCCCTTTTTCCTGCCGATATCCCTGGTATGTCTTGACGGGCAGGTAGTGCGTTACCACCCCTTCCGACATCAGAATATCGTCGAACAGCCGATCGTAGAACAGCTGGTTACCTCGCTGATTGGCTTCGTGCGCATTGAGCCGGCCCCGGAAGTAATGCGCATCGACAATCTGACAAAGTCGTTCGTTAACGCCTTCGCGCTCTGCTACCTGCTGCCGAATGAACGCATGCAGACCCGAAATACTGATCCGACTGCGTCGTTCGTGAGAATAGTTATAATAATTACTTACGTGAAGAAAATAGTTACCGTCATAAAAGACCCCTATCCGGGTCAGTCGGGATGACACTGACTGCATATATACTGCTTGTTGTAAATGGTAAGCTAATTAGGTGAACGTGGTAATTATATCAGGATAAATCGCGGACGGTATACTAAAGAGGGTGGATATACTACGTTATAGAAGGTTGATCGGTATGTAAGTGGCTTCCCGAACCAGCGAACTGACTTAACTACGTGTCGTTCGGCAAAACTACACCTTTTTTATAAGCAATCACGTCAGGCCGGTATCTTTGCGGCTTCTACCGCTGCTTTTTTATGCAAAGACTATTATTTATCGACCGTGACGGCACCCTGATCGTCGAACCGCAACCCGATCAGCAGGTCGATTCACTGGCCAAGCTTGACTACATTCCCGGCGCACTGTCGGCTATGCGGCAAATCGCCCTCGACACCGACTACAAGCTGGTCATGGTTACAAATCAGGACGGTCTTGGTACCGATGCCTTCCCGGAAGACACCTTCTGGCCCGCCCATAATAAGATGATGGCCACCTTTGAGGGGGAAAGCGTTCAGTTCGACGCCGTTCACATCGACCGTCATTTCCCGCATCAAAATAGCACGACCCGCAAACCGGGCACCGGCATGCTAACCGAGTATTTCGACAGCACCCAGTATGATCTCGCCAATAGCTACGTTATCGGCGACCGGCTGACCGACGTACAGCTGGCCGTTAATCTGGGGGCCAAAGCCATTTTGTTTCTCCCCCCCGGCGGACTGGCATCGGTACAACTGGCCGATATTACGCAGCAAACCGACGCCATGCAGCAAGCTATAGCCCTGACAACCAACGACTGGCACGCGATTTATACTTTCCTGCGCCTGCCTGCCCGTACCACCACTGTTGAGCGAAACACAAGAGAAACCCAGATTCGGGTCGATCTAAACCTCGACGGCACGGGTAAGGCCGATATCAAGACGGGGCTTGGCTTTTTCGATCACATGCTCGATCAGGTGGCCAAACATTCCGGTTCCGACCTGACCATCCGCGTACAGGGTGATCTGCATATCGACGAGCATCATACCATCGAAGACACGGCGCTGGCGCTCGGCGAAGCCTACCGGCGTGCCCTCGGCGATAAAAAAGGTATCAGCCGCTATGGGTATCTGCTACCGATGGACGACGCGCTGGCGCAGGTTGCTATTGACTTCTCAGGCCGGCCCTGGCTGGTATGGGAAGCTGACTTCCGGCGGGAGAAAGTCGGCGACATGCCGACCGAACTGTTCCACCACTTCTTCAAGTCATTTTCCGACACGGCGCAGTGTAACCTGAACGTCAAAGTGGAGGGCGACAACGAGCACCACAAGATCGAAGCGATTTTCAAAGCCTTCGCCAAGGCGATCAAGATGGCCGTTCGGCGCGACATTCACGAACTCGACAATCTTCCCAGCACGAAAGGTGTTTTATAACAAGGCTTTGTACCAAGACTTTGTGACAAGGCTTTTCCGTCGTACTTTTGCGGCATCTTCAATCGAGCACTGACATGGATTTATCAACCCCATTAACCCTTCTGTTCTACGCGGTTCTGTTAATCGCTGCGTTCATGACCGGCAAGTGGCTGGAGCGCAAAGACCGGAAGTATTAAGCGAGTTCGTAGTTTGTGGTTTGTAGTTAGCTACCGCCGGTGAAACTACGAACCACAAACTACGAACTACAAACTATA
>JAKONH010000191.1 GCA_022702045.1 Spirosomataceae bacterium | reverse complement strand
GTCTGAACTGGGATGGTCGGGCGAGCGACGGCACGGAGCTGCCCAGCGGCTTGTACTACTATCAGGCGACGGTGCGGTATGGGGTGCTGGACCGGGGCGCCCCCGCGCAGGTCTTCAAAGGCTACGTACAGATTCTGCGTGAAGGCGTTAGTATGCGCTAATCATAGAAGCCACAAAAAAGGCCACTGCTTAGCAGTGGCCTTTTTTGTGGCTAAACTTGTCAGAAAAACAGCTCCCACAGCCAGCGGACGGTTAGCAAAAATAGCCCGATTGCAATCAGACCAATCAGCGTCCAGGGTCCGGGGAGAGGAAATTTCTTACGCATCGTACGGTTAGCATGCCGTCAACATCGGGCCGTTTACTTCATGTTGTGGTAGACCATCTGCACATCGTCGTCTTCTTCGATACGTTCGATTAGCTTCTCCACATCGGCAACTTCCTCGTCCGTTAACTCCTTATAGTCATTCGGAATACGCTCAAATTCGGCCTGCTTGATTTCGTAACCCTTCTCTTCCAGAAACTTTTGAATTGAGCCAAACGCCGTGAACTCGCCGTAGATAATAAATTGATTTGCCTCGTCGTCGAACTCAATTTCATCGCCCCCCACATCGATTAACTCCAGTTCCAGCTCCTCCTGCTCAATACCGTCGGCCGGTATACGAAATACGGATTTACGATCGAACATGAAATCGAGCATACCTTGTGTTCCCAGGCTGCCACCCAGTTTATTGAGGTAGCTGCGAACGTTAGCAACGGTACGGTTGTGGTTGTCGGTAGCTGTTTCGATGACCAGCGCAATGCCATGCGGTGCGTAGGCTTCGTAAACGATTTCCTTATAATCTTCCTGTTCTTTGGAAGACGCTTTTTTGATGGCCCGGTCAACGTTATCTTTTGGCATGTTGGCGGCCTTCGCATTCTGAATGATGGCCCGCAGACGGCCATTGGTGTCCGGGTCGGGTCCACCGTTTTTCACGGCAATAACGATGTCTTTGCCGATGCGGGTAAAGGTTTTAGCCATTTGGCCCCACCGTTTCATTTTCCGGGCTTTCCGGTATTCAAACGCGCGTCCCATTGTTGATTTATTGGTTTTGGGTATACGGTTTACAGTTTTCGGTAGTAAGACCACGTTGACAATAGATGGTGGCTATGCGTGGCCCACCGTAATCCGTAAACCGAATACTGTAAACGTTATAAGTGTGTAACTTCTTCTGTGTTCAATACCGGCACATCGACCTGGCCGCGAAGCAGGTCTTCGAAGGTGTCGCGCTGACGGATCAGATAGGGAGCCCCATCATAGACCAGCACTTCAGCAGGCCGGAAGCGGGCGTTGTATGTCGAGGCCATGCTGAATCCGTAAGCACCGGCATTTTCAAACGACAACACATCGCCGGGTCGTACTTCGGGCAACGGCCTGTCAGTGGCAAACGTATCGGTTTCGCAAATGTAGCCGACGACGGTATACAGCTTTTCAGGACCTTCCGGGTTTGATACGTTCCGAATGTCATGCCACGAATCGTACATCATCGGGCGGATCAGGTGGTTCAGGCCCGAATCGACGGCGACAAATGTTCGCGTCGGGTTTTCCTTGACAATATTTGTCCGGACCAGCATATGCCCGCATTCGCTGACCAGAAATTTGCCCGGCTCGAACCATAGTTCGAGATCACGACCGTAGCGCTCACAAAACGATTGAAAGGCCGCACTTACTTTCTGCCCCAGATCAGCAATGTCCGTTACGTGGTCGCCCGCCTTATAAGCAACTTTGAAACCGCTGCCAAAGTCGATGAAGCGTAGGTCTGTGAAGTCCGTAGCCATATTGAACAGTACGGCCGCCCCGTCGAGAAATGCACTGGCGTTTTTAAAGTCCGACCCCGTATGTACGTGCAGACCAACGACCTTGATATGGTACTGCTCAACAAGCCGCCGAATATTGGCCCGTTGTTCAACCGAAATGCCAAACTTGGAATCGGCATGGCCAGTCGAGATTTTCAGGTTGCCCCCTTCGCTAATATGCGGGTTGATCCGGATGCTGACTGGGACACCACTACCGTAGGTTTGGCCTACCCATTCGAGCAGCGACAGACTGTCGACGTTGAGCTGAACACCCAGTTCAATAGCTTCCTGAACTTCCGTAAACGATACACCACTGGGAGTAAACATGATTTGCTCCGGCGTATAACCCGCCAGTATGCCCATGCGTGCTTCGTTGATCGATACCGAATCCATCTCAACGCCCTGCTGCCGCATCAGCTTCAAAATCGATACGTTGGTCAGTGCCTTGGCTGCATACTTGATACGCAGATTTACACCACTGAAGGCCGACCGGAGTTCACCGATTTTTTCGATAATTTTGTTAGCATCGTATACGTACAGTGGCAGATCAAACTGATCGGCCAGATTGAGTACATCGACACCCTGAATGTGGTAGCGGGCCGACTGACCCGGAGACGGTTCAAGTTGCATATTTGGGAAAAACGAACCGCAAAATTACGCCATCTTTTGCCCATGTCAAATACATACGTCGCGCTCGTTTTGTGCTTGTTCCTCAGTACACACCCACTAACCGCCCAGGTTCGGCTGATAACGCGTCGGGGCCCGGCTCAGTTGAGTCGCGATCTGTCGGCTGACTGGGAGCGCTCCCCCAGACCTGCTGAAGTGACTGCCGAGCAGCGCGGCCCCTCAAGCGACCCCGCCCTTCCCGATAAGGCATCCAACCCCGCCCCGGCTGCCGTCACCGACGAACCCCCCGGCCTGGCAAATCGTCGGCGCAAACTTCGTCTGAATCAGCGCCGATAGCTGTGTAGTCCGATATGTAGCCTGAACGTCCACGTTTGGGTGCCCGTTAGGGCAACTACGTCAGGCGGATGCTATATTGGTCGCTTTGCGCCCGGAATCAAACGAATCCTGCGTAGTTTGTGACGAATACGCCTGTTACAGCTATGACAACAACGACCCGCCGGACTGAAGTGCTTGCCGGTATCTCTACCTTTCTGGCGACAATGTATATCATTGTCGTCAACCCGACGATTCTGAGTCAGGCTGGGCTGCCGTTTAGTGGCGTGTTAACGGCTACGGTGTTGCTCGCGTTTTTTTGCAGTCTGATGATGGGGCTGTATGCCCGTAACCCGATCGTTGTTGCGCCTGGTATGGGTCTGAATGCCTTTTTTACGTTCACAGCGGTCAAGGGCATGGGGCTTGCACCAGAAGTCGCTTTGGGGGCCGTTTTCTGGGCAGGAATTATCTTTCTGGCGCTTTCAATTTTCAACATTCGATCGGCGCTGGTACGCGTTATCCCACAGCCACTTCGATACGCTGTATCGGCGGGAATCGGCTTGTTTATTACGTTGATTGGCTTTGAGAACGCCCATTTTATTGTTGGAAATCCCTCGACACTCGTCGGTGCCGCCCGTATTAGTGATCCCGTTGTACTGACCTTTGTGATTGGATTACTGCTGACCAGCGTGCTGGTGGTGCGAAACGTCACCGGTGCTATTATCATCGGTATCATACTGACGACGCTACTAGCCTGGCCTATTGGTCGGTACTGGGGTGACGCATCAGCCATAAATTACGGGCAGAAGACGCTTGTCAATCTGTCGTCAGTAATTGCAGCCCCCGATTTCTCACTGATTGGTAAGCTGGACTTGTGGGGGTCGCTGCGGTGGTCGGTAGCGCCGGTCATCTTTGCGTTTGCCTTTACCGATCTGTTCGACAGCCTGTCGACGTTCGTAGGGGTGGCCGAAGCGGGTGGCCTGATGACCGAAAATGGTGAGCCGCACAATCTTCGCCAGTCGATGCTGACGGATGCGGTCGCTACGACGCTGGCCGGTGTGTTGGGTACTAGTTCGGGAACAGCCTACGTCGAGTCAGCGGTGGGTATCGCACAGGGCGGGCGTACTGGTTTAACGGCGATTGTGGCGGGTTGCTGCTTTTTACCTTTTTTATTCCTGTCGCCCCTGCTGTCGGCCATTCCGGCGATTGCTACGGCCCCGGCCGTAGTGTTAGTAGGCGCCTTCATGATGACACCCGTCGTGCGGATTAACTGGGACAAACTTGACGATGCCATTCCTGCTTTTCTGGCGCTCGTACTAATTCCGTTCAGTTATTCGATTACACAGGGGCTAATCTGGGGCTTTTTATCATGGACGGCTATCAAGCTGGCAGTAGGCAAGTCTAACGAAGTACCGGTCGGGCTATGGATTGTCGATGTATTCTGCGTCCTGTCGCTCGTATCGGAAGGATAAAAAAAAGAGTCTGTCTGCTAAACGATATGCTTAGCAGACAGACTTGCTATAGATGGCTGTCTGAGACGATGCCCGAATTAAACCGTTGCGGGTGCGCAGAACTCGTCGAGCACCATAACCAAGTGCTGAGCGATCATCTGTGCCGACCGACCTTCGATGTGGTGCCGTTCGACGAAATGAACCAGCTCACCGTCTTTGAACAAGGCAATCGATGGTGATGATGGTGGATAAGGAAGCAGATAGTCCCGCATACGGGCTGTTGCTTCCGGATCGCCACCGGCAAATACCGTCAGCAACTGATCGGGCTTAACTGGTGAAGCCGCTACGGCCGCTTTAACGCCCGGACGAGCTGCACCCGCTGCACAACCGCAAACCGAGTTTACGATGACAAGCGCGGTGCCTTTCTGATCGGTCATGGCCGAATCTACTTCGGCTGGCGTAGTCAATTCCTGAAACCCGACGCTCGTCAGGTCTTCCCGCATCGGGACAAGCAAATGAGGAGGATACATAGTAAGTTATTAGTTGTAATGTGTAGACCAGACCTCCTGGCCTGGTAGCCGTCAGGCTAATTTTGGATAACCATCAGCCGCTGTCGCGGCTACCAGACCAGGAGGTCTGGGTTACATAAATCCCAATTCCAGTTTGGCGACTTCCGACATAAGTTCGGTGGAGTAGGGTGGGTCGAAGGTAAGCTCTACGCTAACATCGTTGACACCGTTGATCTCCCGGACTTTCTCTTCAATCTCGCTGGGAATCGTACCGGCCGACGGGCAGGAAGGCGATGTCAGCGTCATCAGGATATACACGTTGTTAAC
>JAKONH010000160.1 GCA_022702045.1 Spirosomataceae bacterium | reverse complement strand
TACATATCCCCCCAGTGTTCGAGCTTTGTCGCTCCACTGACATTGCGAATTACCCCGTCGCTCATGCTGGTCACTAGCTGATCGGCCAGCACTTTGCTGGTGACCAGCTGGATGTTCTGCGGAATCTCGATGACCGGCGCAGCTAGGCGCAACGACGACGATATGTTTGGATCGGTGTATTTTCCGCGTCCAGCGGTCACCATGACTTCCTGCAACTGATTGGTGTTTTCATTCAGCATGATCGTTGGTACATCGGTCACCTGACCAGCCTGTACGCTGATAGCCTGTTCCTTTGTTTCCAGACCGATCAGCGAAACTTGCAGCGTATAGTCGCCCGCCTTAATATTCTTTAACTCATACGTTCCTTCAGTGGTCGACATAGCACCCTGACGGGTCCCTTTTAGACGTATCGTTACGGCCTCAACAGGGTTACCATCAGCCGATGTAATCTTGCCACGAAGACCACCCGTCTGGGCGAGCACAGTACTGCTACAAAAGCAAAGCAGCAGTGTGTACCGATATAGCTTACTCATAAAACTTGGCTTAGTTATGAGCGCAAAAGTAATAACAGAATATTTATTTAGACTCTTTACAAATAAAATTTCAAGTAATTAGGCTTACGATACACTCAGTTTATTTTAGGGAGTATAGGCTAATTGGCAAATTGGAAGCTATAAATTGTATCATATGCCAGGCTTAAAACTGGTGGCATTCAGCAACTGTATCGCTACACTGTTGGCAATTTCTGGCTTGCCTGTTAGCTTGCGGAACCGGTAGCTCAAGCGTATGGGCTACACACACCAACTTAACTATGCTTTACAGTCTGCTGCTCATTGCCCATCTTTTCCTAACATCAACAGATTCGAAACCACCGAAGACGTATCCGGTCGGGCAGATCAAGACGCGACTCGGCGAGGTGCTTTTCTGGCTGTACGACGAAACACCCCGGCACAAGGCCAGCTTTGTGAAACTGGCCAACGCTGCTTATTGGGATACGCTGACGTTCAATCGGGTGATTCCGAATTTTGTGGCGCAGGGTGGTTGTCCCGATACGCCCGCCGGATTTGCCGGTTCGCCTTATCTGCTCGAGCCCGAATTTGTACCAACCGTTCGGCACATATATGGGGCGGTCGGGACCGGGCGTGATGATAATCCCGGCAAGTTGTCGGCAGGTTGTCAGCTGTATATCGTGCAGAATAAAAAAGGCCTGCCACGACTGGACGATAACTATACCGTCTTCGGGCAGGTCTTCAAAGGCATGGACGTAATCGACGCGATCTGCAAGACAAAACGCGATTCAACCGATACGCCACTAATGCCGATTAAACTCGACGTGAACGTACTCAACTTGACAGCGACGGAGCTGAAAAAACTAGGGTATACTGGTGTAATAAACTAGTACTGGTCTAACAAATGGGGAAGCAAATTTTTTTCGTAAGGAATGAGTTTGGCGACGATGAGCCATTCGAATACTATTGTTAAAATAGAACTACTAATAAATTAATCGTCTATCATCAATCTGTTTATACAACGGCCTGCGTAGATATATGAAAAAAGACAAATGCTATGAACCTCGGCAAGAAATGGATTGATGGTTTTGACCGCTTTGATACAAGAATGAATCATTGGTTGGTCGCGCACAGCATTACCTTACTACGCATCGGCATGGGTATTGTCTTCCTGGGATTTGGCGTGCTAAAGTTTTTTCCTGGTATTAGCCCAATCGAAGTATTAGCTACGCACACGACAAACGTACTTACGTTCGGTGTACTGGCCGGGCATTACGCTATGGACTTTGTGGCTGGCTTAGAATGTGTTATCGGTATTTGTTTCCTGACAGGTCGTTTTCTGCGCGTCGGCGTGTGGTTAATGGCCGTGCAGATGATTGGCGCCATGTCACCGCTGTTTTTATTTCCAGCTGAATTATTTGTGGGCCCTTACCATGCGCCCACGCTGGCAGCTCAGTACATTATCAAAGACATTATTTTAGTTGCTGCCGGTATGGTGATTGCGTCCACATGGACGGGGGCACGCATCGTTGCCGAGCCACAGAGCCTACGGCAGTCGTTACGAAAACACGTATCGGGTGTGCATCCTAAATTAAAAACGGCAGTAACTGTATAAATAAAACGCACGCAAAATCAATGATTTATTCTGCGTGCGTTTTAGATAGCAAATAAAAAAGTATGACTATTAAATGCCCTATTTTAATTAATAATTAAGATCGTATTGCCTTATAACTGGGCGAGTAGATACAGAACCGCCATTCGTACGGCAACACCGTTTTCAACCTGATCGAGAATAATGCTGTGGGCTGAATCGGCCGCGTCCGATGTCAGCTCAACCCCACGGTTGATCGGGCCGGGATGCATCAGCACGATCGGTCGGTCCAGCTCATCGAGCATCTGTTTCGAGATACCATAGTACAGCGAGTATTCCCGCAGTGACGGGAAGTATTTAATCTGTTGCCGTTCCAACTGAATACGCAGTACGTTGGCGACGTCGCACCAGGCCAAAGCTTCGCGCACGTCGTGACCCACCCGGATACCCAATGCGCTCATGTGTTTGGGAACAAGGGTTTTCGGGCCACACACCATCACCTCAGCTCCCTGCTTTTGCAGGCAGAAAATATTGGAGAGTGCTACCCGTGAGTGCGTTATATCGCCGATGATTGCGATACGTTTGCCAGCCACATCACCAAGCTTTTCCCGAATGGAAAACGAGTCGAGCAGGGCCTGCGTGGGGTGTTCGTGGGTTCCATCGCCTGCATTGACGACGTTGGCCTTGATGTGCTGGGTGAGATAATGAGGAGCGCCAGGACTGCTGTGCCGCATCACAACCATGTCGACTTTCATGGCCAGGATATTGTTGACCGTGTCGAGTAGTGTTTCGCCCTTCTTAACGGAACTACCCGAGGCTGAAAAATTCACGACATCGGCCGACAATCGTTTTTCGGCTAGTTCAAACGAGAGCCGCGTTCGGGTCGAATTTTCGAAAAAAACGTTGGCAATCGTGATGTCGCGCAGGGAAGGTACTTTTTTAATGGGGCGGTTGATGACCTCTTTAAACTGACTGGCTGTTTCGAGAATGAGTTGAATATCAGCTTCGGTCAGGTCTTTGATGCCCACCAAATGGCGGACGCTGAGGGATTGGGCCATACGAGCAGTCG
>JAKONH010000150.1 GCA_022702045.1 Spirosomataceae bacterium | reverse complement strand
GGCATGGCCCGTTATCTACCCGGCGACAGTCAGATCGAGTTGCCCTGGAGTTTCGTCTTTTTTGAACAGAATCAGCCCTTTACCATCAGTGCGTGGTTCAAACTGGCCAAACCGGGTATGGCGGCTACGCTCATGGGTCGTACGGCCGGTCCGATGGACGGGCAGCGGGGGTATCAGCTGGATCTGTTAAAAGACGGACGGCTCAAGCTCATGTTTAGCCACGTGTGGCCCGACAACGCGATTGATCTGGAAACAGTTGGGAAGGTACCTGTTGATCGTTGGTTTCAGGTAGCGTTCGCATACGACGGTATGGGACGGGCGCGGGGCCTGACGCTTTACGTCGACGGGCAACCAATGGCGACTCGTACGCTGGCCGACCACCTGATTCACAGCATGGTCTGGGGTAAAGGCAAGAAGCATTGGGCGCAGTACCCGTTTATGATCGCCCGCATGCACGACGACTACTTTAAGGATTTTGCCGTCGATGAACTCCGCATTTACGACCGTTGTCTGACACCCCTCGAACTGCCCCGGCTGGCTGGCCATTCCGACGCCCTGACGGTAGCCTTGCGCACACCCGCCGGTCTGCGTACGTCAGCGCAGCGAACCGGTCTGTACACCTACTTTGTCGCAACGCAGGACTCGGTTTATCGACAGGCCCGGACAACTGTGCTCAAACTCCGGGGCGATCAGCTGATGCTCTACAATGAGTCGGATCAGGTGATGATCATACACGAACGGCAGACGCCCCGCCCGACGTACATCTTGAACCGGGGTACTTATGATGCGCCCGGCGCTAAGGTCGAGCCAGCAACCCCTGCGAAGCTCACCACCTTCCCCGACGATCTGCCCCGTAACCGGCTTGGCCTGGCTAAGTGGTTGTTACTGGCGGACAACCCGCTCTTCAGCCGGGTAGCCGTCAACCGTATCTGGCAGCAGTATTTCGGGCAGGGCCTGGTTAAGTCGAGCGACGATTTTGGCAATCAGGGCAACCTGCCCTCCCACCCCGAACTACTGGACTATCTGGCCGTTCGATTTCGGGCCGGTGACGGCGACTTACGCGCCTGGAATGTAAAGGCGCTGCACAAGCTCATCGTTATGTCGGCTACCTACCGGCAATCGTCGGTCGTTGCAGCCAAAGACCGCGACGCCGACCCCGACAATGTGGTATTGTCTCGCGGTCCGAGCCACCGACTCTCAGCTGAACAGGTACGTGACAATGCGCTGGCAGCCAGCGGGCTGCTGGCCCAGCGCATCGGTGGGCCAAGCGTTCGCCCGTACCAGCCATCAGGTATCTGGGAAGCCCTCGCCACGCGCAATGCTGTAACATACGTACAGAATCATGGCGACAGTCTGTACCGCCGGTCGATGTATACGATCTGGAAGCGCTCGTCGCCCGCGCCGATGATGCTGAATTTCGATGCTGCCGAACGGCACACCTGTATCGTGAAGCGACAGAAGACCAGTACACCATTGCAGGCGCTGGTGACCCTGAACGACCCGCAGTTTATTGAAGCGTCCCGTGTGCTGGCCCAGCGTACCACAGCCGCTACTGACGATCAGCGTGTCGATGCGTTCTTCCGCGCCATCATTAGCCGCCCCGCCCGCCCGGATGAAGTTCAGCTTATGAAAGATTTGTTCCGGGAGGAGCTAGCGGATTTTCGGCAAAATCCGAAGCGGGCTACGGCGCTGCTGTCGGTGGGAGAATACCCTGTCGATAAGACCCGCAATGCCGCCGAGCTGGCGGCCTGGACAGTCGTTGCCAGCACCCTACTCAATTTCGACGAAGCGATTATAAAACGATAAGCCATGAGCGATTTACAGGATCAGCTTCACGACAATGTTCACGATCAGCTAAGTCGCCGAACATTTCTGGGGCAAACCAGTGCCGGGCTTGGTACCATTGCACTGGCATCGCTGCTTAACCCTACCGGCCTGTTCGGCGCGGCTTCTCCTGCTGAAGGCCCGGTAATTGGCAAACCGCATTTCCCGCCCAAAGTAAAGCGGGTGATCTACCTGTTTCAGAGCGGAGCTCCTTCCCAGCTCGAACTGTTCGACTACAAACCAAAGCTTGAAGCCATGTGGGGGCAGGACTTGCCGGAATCGGTACGTAAAGGGCAGCGTCTGACAGGCATGACAGCCGGGCAAAGTCGATTTCCGCTGGCCGCTTCTCGCTACAAATTTGCCCAGTACGGACCAGGCCAGATGTGGCTGAGCGAACTGCTTCCGCATACCCAGCGTGTTATCGATGATCTGACGTTTATCCGGTCGATGCATACCGAAGCCATCAACCACGATCCGGCTATCACGTTTTTCCAGACAGGCAGTCAGCAGGCGGGTCGCCCTAGTTTCGGGTCGTGGGTCAGCTACGGACTTGGCTCCGATAACCAGAACATGCCTGCATTCGTCGTACTACTGTCGAAGGGGAGGAATGGAGATCAGCCGCTTTATGCGAAGCTATGGAGCAACGGTTTTTTGCCGTCTGTGCATCAGGGCGTCGTTTTTCGCTCCGGTCCCGACCCTGTTTATTATCTAAACAACCCACCCGGTATCGACAAAACCAGCCGCCGGCGTATGCTCGATTATTTGGGCAAGCTCCATCAGGCGCAATACAAACACGTACTTGACCCGGAGATTAACAGCCGGATGGCGCAATATGAAATGGCCTACAGAATGCAGACATCCGTGCCCGAGACGATGAGCTTGTCGAAGGAACCGAACTATATTTTTGACATGTATGGTCCCGAAAGTCGGAAGCCCGGTACGTTTGCCGCCAACTGCCTGTTAGCCCGAAAGCTGATCGAAAAGGATGTCAAGTTTGTGCAATTGTACCATCAGGGCTGGGATCAGCACAACAACCTACCCAACGACGTGAAGATTCAGGCCAAAAGCGTCGATCAGGCGTCAGCGGCACTAGTACTGGATTTAAAGCAACGCGGACTACTCGACGACACGCTTGTGATTTGGGGCGGTGAGTTTGGCCGGGGCTGCTATTCACAGGGAAAACTTACCCACGACGACTACGGACGCGACCACCATCCCCGCGCGTTTACCATCTGGATGGCCGGTGCCGGTGTCAAGAAAGGGCTGGTCTACGGCCAAACCGACGAGTTTGGCTATAACGTCGTAAAAGACCCGGTTCATGTACACGACTTTCAGGCAACCGTACTGCACCTGATGGGCATCGACCACGAAAAGCTGACTTTTAAAAGCCAGGGTCGGCGCTATCGACTCACAGATGTACACGGCAAGGTAGTTAAACCCCTGCTGGCGTAGGGGCGATAAACGAGGATAGATAAAAGAAGCAAGATGCAGGGGCAAACATTGTCTTTCTTCTTTCGTCTATTCTCGTTTATCTTGTAACGAACTACCAATGACGCACACCCATGGAAGCCGTAGCCCTGAAATTGCCGGAAACGCTGAAGGAAAATGAGTTGCTGTTTGTACCAGCAACCTGGGAAGAATACGTCGCTTTACTCGACGAAACACCCTACACCATTCAATTCCTAAACGGCGAACTTTTTATGGGACAGGCCAGCCTTGCCCACGAATCTCTGGTTGTTACACTGGCTGTGTTACTATCGGCCTACTTCTTCGACAAAGAAGGGTATGACGTATTGGGCAGCAATATCAAGATCGTGATTCCTGATCAGATCGGTGATGTTAATGCAGATATATCGGTGGTAAACGATCCGGTCGAATACGGTGCAACGCCTGGTGGTAACGTGTCGACGGCCCGTATCAAAAACCCGGAAATCGTTGTCGAAGTATTATCAAAAAGCACGCGTGTGTTCGACTCGATTGAAAAGCTGGGGTATTATAAGCTGATTCCGTCGCTGAAACACATCCTGCTAGTCGATCAGGAGCAACCATTTGTATCGGTTTACTCACGAACGGACGTCCCGAATGCGTGGCTAAACCACGATTATCGGTCGCTTGATGAAACGGTACGACTGGGCGATATGGCCCTGCCCATGACCGCGATTTACCGCAAATCGCCGTTTAACAAGCCGGTCGAATAAGACCGATACGGCGAAACCGCAGGCCGGAGGGCAACATCTTTTCAAGGTAGCTGGTTTACTTTTGTATCATGCAACAGCAAATCGACACCTGGGTTCGGGACATAATTCGATGGGCCGGTTTTGTGCCAAACCGAGACCTGTCGGGCTGGATTCTGCTCATTATCGCGGTTCTGGCGGGTATCATCGTAGACTTTGCTGTAACGCAAACCCTAACCTTTGTTGCCAAACGGCGTACCTATCAGACGTTACAAATCCTGAAGACGCACCTGCGCTGGGCCTTCTGGACGTTTGTACCGTCGCTATTTTTCCTGTTGGCAACCAATGTGCAATCGGCCCGGTTTATCCGGCGTCACCCGGTCGCCGACAAAACCGCAGAAATTTTATTCCTGGTAACGGCCACGTGGCTATTCGTACAGGCCCTGAAAGTCGGTGAGTTAATCCTGATCCGGCATTATGATACGACGCAGGACGTCAACCTGTCACAGCGCAAGTTCGTCACACAGGTACGATTCATTCGTCGGATTGCCGTGTTCGTTGTTATTCTGGTGGGGGCCTCGCTGCTGTTGATTTCATTTCAGGGCAGTCGAAAAGTAGGACTAAGCGTACTGACTTCGGCCGGGGTTGTCTCTGTCCTGATCGGTTTTGCGGCTCAAAAAACGCTGGGTAATCTACTGGCTGGTATTCAGATCGCGTTTAACCAGCAGATTCGACTAGACGATGCCGTTGTGGTGGAGAAAGAATGGGGCCGCATCGAGGAAATCAACCTAACTAACGTCATTGTACGGCTTTGGGACCGCCGGCGGCTCATTCTACCCATCACCTACTTTGTCGAAACACCGTTCGAAAACTGGACCCGCAACGATGCGTCGATTATCGGCACCGCTTTTTTCTACCTGGATTACACTGTCCCCGTCGATCGCATACGGGAAAAAGCCCGCGAGATTGCCGAAAATGATCCGCTCTGGAACGGTCAGTCGTTTGCCGTTCAGGTAACCGACACACAGCCCACCTGTCTGGTGCTGCGTGTGCTAATTTCGGCCGCCGATGCGCCTTCTGCTTTCGACCTGCGCTGCCATATGCGCGAACAACTGCTTGCCTTCATTCGCGATGAGTACCCACATACGCTGCCACAGACCCGATTGATGCTGGCGGAAGAACTGCGGCCGAAGGAAATTAGCTAGGCCCGATTTTGTCTACGATACTTTGAACTTGTTCCCCGACTGAGTTTGTCATTCCAGCACGACCAACTCATCCGATCAAAACTGACAAAAAATAAACGCCCTATGAACGCACACGACATTGTTACCAGCTATTACAACGCCTTCAACCGACGGGACTGGCAAGCCATGCTGAACATGCTGACCGACGATGTTCAGCACGACAGCAATCAGGGCGAAACATATCAGGGGAAAGAACACTTCACGCAGTTTCTAAAACATATGGAAGACTGCTACGAAGAAACCCTGACTGAACTGGTCGTCATGGTTGACCCGACGTGTAAGCGCGTCGGCAGTGAGTTTGTCGTGAACGGTACCTATAAAAAAACCGACGGCGACCTGCCCGAGGCTGACGGACAGGCTTATGTACTTCCCGCCGGTTCGTTTATGCAATTGACCGACGAGGGCAAAATCGCCCGTGTCACAACGTATTACAACCTGCCGCTCTGGATATCGCTGATCACTGGTGAAGAATAAGCCACAAATAGCGTTACGCTACGAATGGCTGACCGGGTCGGCCGTTCGGGCTGTGCTCAATGAACTAGCCCAGTTACGCATTGCTGTTTTCCACGACTTTCCTTATCTCTACGAAGGCAGCGTAGACTACGAACGGTCGTATCTGGAAACGTACGCGCGTAGTGAACGGGCTTTGTTGTTTGCTGCCTGGGACGAAGACAAACTGGTTGGCGCCACAACAGCCTTACCACTGACGGATGAGACCGACGAGGTGCAGCAGCCCTTTCGCGACGCAGGCTATGACCTGAGTTCAGTCTTTTATTTTGGGGAAAGCATTTTGCTACCGGCCTATCGGGGCTATGGTCTGGGGCACCGCTTCTTTGAGGAGCGGGAATCCCACGCTCGTCAGTTCGGTCAGTACGCGATCGCCTGCTTTTGTGCCGTACAACGAACCATCGACCATCCACAGCGCCCCATCGACTATCGGCCGTTAGACGAGTTCTGGACGAAGCACGGTTACCGACAGGAACCGACCCTGCAAAGTACGTTTCACTGGCCCGACATCGGCGAAACCGAATCGACCGCTAAGAAAATGGTGTATTGGGTAAAATCCCTCACGGCAACCCCTCCCCGTTGAGGGAGGGGCATGAAACACTCAACAAGTCAAGCCCCTCCATAATGGGGAGGGGTTGGGACGGTCGGCTGCTGCCGTGAGGTTACCATAGGGTTTTACTCTTCCCAGCCGAATGAGCGTTCGACGGCCTTTTGCCAGCCGCGCATGAGCCGGGTGCGTTGTGTGTCGTCCATATGCGGCTCGTACGTCCGGGCGACACCCCAGTTCTGGCGCAAATCATCCAGGTTTTTCCAGTAGCCTACCGCCAGACCAGCAGCATAAGCGGCACCAAGGGCAGTCGTTTCGGTCATGCGCGGACACACGACCGGCTCATCGAGCATATCGGCCTGGAACTGCATCAACAGGGCGTTACCAACCATACCACCGTCGACGCGCAACGAACGGAGCGAGACGCCCGCGTCCTTTTCCATAGCCCGCACAACATCGACCGTTTGGTAAGCGGTCGCTTCCAACACAGCGCGGGCAATGTGCGCTTTCGTCACAAATCGGGTCAGACCAGCGATAACGCCCCGTGCATCAGCGCGCCAGTGGGGCGCGTACAAGCCTGAGAAAGCCGGTACGAAATACGCGCCACCATTATCCTCAACCGAGCGGGCCAAGGCTTCTATGTCGGTACTTTTCTTAATCATACCCAGGTTATCCCGCAACCACTGAACCAGTGCGCCCGTAATTGCGACACTACCTTCCAGTGCGTAATGCGCGGGTTGCCCCTCGAACTGATAGGCGACCGTTGTAAGTAATCCGCAGGTCGATGGGCGTAGCTCGGTGCCGGTGTTCATCAGGAGAAAACAGCCCGTTCCATATGTGTTTTTAGCCTGACCCGGTTCATAGCAGGTTTGTCCGACAAGTGCCGCCTGCTGATCGCCCAGAATACCGGCAATCGGTACGCCGGGTAGCACTTCGGAGGTAACCTTACCGTACACTTCACTGCTACACCGGATGGCAGGCAGCATGGCGCGGGGCACAGTGAAATCGCGTAGCAGGTCGTCGTCCCAATCGAGTGTGTGCAGATTCATGAGCTGTGTCCGGCTGGCGTTGGTGACGTCGGTCAGGTGCAGGCCATTTTGTACGCCACCCGTCAAATGCCAAACCACAAACGTATCCATATTTCCAAAGCAGGCATCCCCCCGCTCGGCATCTTCGCGCAGGCCCGACACGTTATCGAGCAGCCATTTTAGCTTCAACCCACTGAAATAGGTGGCCAATGGTAGTCCCGTCTTTTCTCGAAACCGATCCTGACCCAATTCGGACGGTTCGCCGGTGGCTGAAAACTGCGCTACTAGATCCGCCGTCCGCATGTCCTGCCAGACGATGGCGTTGTAATACGGCTTACCCGTCCGGCGATTCCAGACAACCGTCGTTTCGCGCTGATTTGTAATGCCGATGGCGGCAATATCGCTGGCCGACAAGCCCGCTTTGATTCGGGCCAGCGCGATGACTTCGAGCGTATTTCGCCAAATTTCTTCGGGGTTGTGTTCTACCCAGCCGGGCTGTGGATAAATTTGTTGGTGTTCTTTTTGGGCTAATGAAACAATTTGGCCCTGCCGGTCGAATACTATACAGCGAGTACTGGTAGTTCCCTGGTCAATGGCGGCAACGTAAGCAGACATACCTGTGGTTTTGTGGGATTTAGGTGATTCGTTATGGGGGCAAGTTACGGGTTCCGCCGATACCACGTACACGCTGATTCTGGGCCAATAAACAGGCCGTTCAATTCGTTACTGTAACACCCGCCCAGATTTCTAGTATCTTGGGCGTGTAACTGTTCTTTGTTGATTCACTCGTATGAAAATCAATACTTTACCTGCACTGCTGATTGTTCTGGGGCTGACGGCGGGGCTTTCAGGCTGTAATTCTGCTTTGCAAGCTTACAAAAAAGGCGTTCGTCACTACGACGCCGGTGAATATAATCTGGCACTGACTCAGTTTGAAAAGGCGTCGAAGGGCAACATCGATCCGGCCCGGCTAAATTACTACGTGGCCGAGTCGTACCGGCAATCGAACCGTTTCGCCGAAGCCGCTCCCTTCTACCAGAAAGCCATCGACGCCAAGACGACCGAGCCTAACGCGCACCTGTACTACGGCTACGCATTGAAGTCAGAAGGTCGTTACCCCGAAGCCCTTGCCCAGTTGCAGCAGTTCGTTGCCGATGCGCCGAAGACCACGGCGAAACCAACACTCGACAAGGCCCGACGGGAGGTCGAAACGCTCAAAGCGATCAACGTCATCGCCCAGAACAAGTCGCTGATTACGCTAAAAAACATGAACGGGCTGAACTCGCAGGGCGCTGAGTTCGCACCAGTTCTCAAAGGCGACGAGCTGGTTTTCACCGCATCGCGCAAGGATAACGTGTACAAGAACAACGGGCAGCCAATGCTCGGTCTGTATAAAGTAAAACTGCCAACCACCGACGAAACAGGTGCAGCAACGCCAACTGCCCCCCCCGAAAAATTCAGCAATAACGTCTATCAGGGCGATGTAAACGAGGGTACGCCTGCTTTCTCGAAAGACGGCAAGACGATGGTGTTTGCGCGAGGTAACAACGGCAAACGTAAAGGTGGTCTGGACGTCGACCTGTATCTAAGCCGGCTGGGCGAAGGGAATACCTGGAGCCAACCACTACGTTTGCCCATCAGCGATTCGACCGCCTGGGATGGCTCACCCGCTTTTTCAGGTGATAGCAAGACGCTGTATTTCGCTTCCAACCGGGCTGGTGGTGCCGGCGGCATTGACCTGTACCGCACGAGCATCGACGCATCAGGGCGATTCAGCCGCCCGGTCAACATGGGCCGCGACATCAATACGCCCGGCGATGAGATGTTCCCGTACGTTGGTCCCGATGCCAAGTTATATTTCTCATCCGATGGACACCCTGGCCTGGGTAAACTCGACGTATTCGTTGCAACCCGTTCAGGGGGCGTTACGCGGGTTGAAAACATGGGGCAGCCGATCAACTCCCCTGCCGACGACTTTGGTCTGGTCTATGTGAATCCGGCGAAAGGCTATCTGGCCTCGAATCGACCGGGTGGCAAAGGCGACGACGACATCTACTTTTTCCAGGAAGGGCCCCAACCTGATACGACCACGACGATTGTTGGAAAGACCCCACCGGGCGACGTAAAAACGGTTCGTTATTTCTTGGCCGGCACCGTATCGAGCAACGACACTCCGGTATCACTACTCGACTCTGCCCGCGTACGTATTCTGGACGATGCCACAGGCGAGCCGATCGCCGAAGTGACGACCGGCCAGGCTGGTACGTTTGGCAAGTATCCGTTGCAGGAAGGGAAAGACTATACGATTCTGGCGGAGCGTAAGGGCTACCTGACCCGCCGGGAACCGTTTACGATGCAAGGGAAAAGCATTCCCCAGATTTTCCTGACCAAGCCCCAGACCGATACGACATTCAACGTCGCGATTCTGCTGGATAAAGGAACGCTCAACAAGACGTTCGTGCTGGAGAATATCTACTACGACTTCGACAAGTTTAATATCCGCCCCGACGCGGCCGAGGAACTTGACAAGCTGGTAACGATACTGAAAGACAACCCAACGCTAAAAATCGAGCTGGGCTCGCACACTGATGCGCAGGGTACTGACGCGTATAACATCAGACTGTCGCAGAACCGGGCACAATCAGCCGTCGACTACATTATCTCTAAAGGCATCGATGCCAGTCGCATTACGGCAAAAGGATATGGTGAAACACAGCTGGTAATTAAGAACGCTAAAAACGACGAGGAGCATCAGCGTAACCGCCGGACTGAATTCAAGATCCTGGCGTTGTAAACAAGCGAAGAAAAGCAGCCGGCTCGTTTCGTACCGTCATTTGGTAGTACGAAACGAGCCGGCTGCTTTTCTTCGCTTGAGAGTTATTTTGCCGCCCCCTGCCCTATCGATGGACCAGGTCGGGCTGGTAAAAATGGGTATCCACAATTCCACTCAGTCGAGGGCAGGTTGTATTGCTCCGGGTTCCTCATTGGCTGACTTCATTGGCTGCTGTAAGAAAGCAGCCGGTACCGGTAACTGGCTTACAGGCTGAGGCAACGTCCGTACAAGGCTATATGCAGTCCCAAGCCACCATACTTTCAAGGCCACCCGACTCGCGATCAATACTTGCTGAATGATAAACAGTACAGCAATCATCAACCAGCCATCAACAATGAGCAGGCTTTCCAGTACAAAATACAAGGCGAAGCAGCCCGTACCGATCAGGATAAATACGAGATAAAGGCCGTACGTACGAGGCAAGTTGCGTAGGACCAGCCGTCCGGCCTGACCAAACGCCCGGAAAGCTCCATGCGCGTCGTCGCGGAAGAGTATAACTTTAGCGAAGTCACCGATGCACAGCAATAGCGTCGTTGTGAGGGCAAACAAGGCGAAGAAAACAAGGCTAATGCCGATAGTCTCCCGTTCAGTCTCGGTGTTATTAACGGCGCTCCCAATCAGAATACCAATAATCAGCCAGATTACCGCCGTGACCAGTACAAACAGCAGCGTTACCCCAAAGAGCCGAAGCATCCGCCCTACATACTGACTACATCCTTCCCAGAAAAGCCCGGCCCGAAACCGGCTGACCATGCCGGCTGGTCGGTTATGCAGGCTGCTGAGTTGCGCAAAACGCAACAGAATTCCCCCCGTCAGGAAAATTGTCAGGAATAGGTAGGCCAGATTCAGCCAGCGTACCATACCAAAAACGGCTTTGACAGTCGCCCCGCTCCGATTCATAAAATCAGAAACGACGGTGTAGTTAAAGCCGTTTATCAGGTTCAGAAAAGCCAGTGAGCGCTGGTCTTCGGTTGCCAGCGTGCTGTATATGGGCAGTGCCACCAGCAGGCCCAATCCCAGCGTCAGGCCATAAATCAAGCCCACCATCGGTAGGGATGCCAATGTCTGTTGCCACGCGAGGGTACTATGTTTCATCAGGAGCGAAGCCGAAGATCGTCTGATTCAGCCGGTTTGTCGTCCGAAAGTACGCTTTCTTTGGTGCCCAGCAGCGGGTGTTCCGTGCGAATTTTCTCCTGTAGTTTCAAAAAACCATCAATAAGGGCTTCGGGGCGCGGGGGGCAGCCAGGGACGTACACATCGACTGGAATGATCCGATCAACGCCTTTCACAACGTGGTAACCGTGCTGCCAGTAAGGCCCGCCACAGTTTGAGCAGGAGCCCATCGAGATTACGTAGCGTGGTTCGGCCATCTGCTCATATAGTCGCCGGATACGGTCCGCCATTTTATAGGTTACCGTGCCCGACACAATCATAATATCAGCTTGCCGGGGAGACGGGCGGGGAAAAATACCAAACCGTTCAAGGTCGTAGTTGGACGCCATAGCCCCCATCATCTCAATAGCGCAGCAAGCCAGCCCAAAGGTCAACGGCCAGAGTGATTTCTCCCGCGACCAGTTGAGCAACTCTTCAGAGCGGATCAGAATCACGCCCGTATCGCCGGATTTGTCCATATTGAATGAGTAAATGATTGACTTGTAGACTAGTTGAATGATTGATCGGATCGCTGGCGCAGTTTATCATTCAAGCACTTAATCATTCCGTCATTCAATCACTTACTTAAATCGTTCGTTTACTTGTTTATACAAGTCCATCGGCACCTTAGTTTCCACGGTTGGGAGTTTCGGTAGGGGCTTTACCCAGTCGAGGTAGCCTTTCGCCCAGACGTAAGCCAACCCAAGGGCCAGCACGACGACAAATAGTATCACTTCCGTCAGGGCAAACCAGCCCCAGCGACCACCGGTTTCCTCAATCAGCCGCGCCTGACCGAACACCGTTGCCCATGGGAAAAGAAAGACCAGTTCAACGTCGAACAGCACAAATACCAGCGCAACGACATAGAACCGGATATTGAACTGAATATTGGCGTTACCGACAGGCTCTTCCCCAGACTCATACGTGCTGTTCTTCTCAATATTAGGCCGGTTCGGACGCAGGAATCGCGCACCAAATAAGACCAGCGCGATGAACGTGAAGGCCGCCAAGATAAATAGCAGCAATATACCGAAGTCGGAGAGCATGATCGGTTTACAGTTTTCAGTACTCAGTTTATGGTAAGCGGCAAGCAGCTTGTCAGACAACGTGCGACGGACCGCGCCACGGTAGCCGCCGTAGACTGTATACCGTAGACCTTACTTCTTTTTCTTCGGATACAGATTGTACACGATAGCGGCCTGAAGCACGCGGTTGTAATAGTTGGCGCCGGCCTCAGGCGATACGTTGTTGAAGCCGTAGATATAGCGAAGATGCAGGCTAAACTTATCGGCCATATCCAGAAAGTCGTAGTGAATACCCAATACAGCACCAACATCGGTCGTTGCACCCGGCCCGCCCGACTGACCAGCCGTCAGTGCATAGCTAAATTCCGGCCCCGCCTGAATGGTCAGGCCTTCGGTGGGAATGTAGCCGAGTAGCAAGGGCACACTTACGTATGGATACGCGATCTTCGTTGTCGACCGGTTTCCCCCCGCCACTTCAGCCTGAAACGTGGCTCCCTTCATAGATAGCAAAACTTCTGGCTGGGCCACAAACTTGTTGATTCGGTATCGATACATACCACCAAGGGTAAAATCGAGCCGTTGTTTGGGAATATTGGCGGTAGTACCTGAAATACTGATTCGGTTGAAATTCGCGCCCACTTTAAGGCCAAAATGCCCGCCGTACAGCTTATTACTTTGTGCTTGGCTTATAAATGGAGTTGCCAGCGAGAGAAGCACGGCAAAAACGAGCAGTCGATGTGTATACATACGGGATCATTTACGAAAGTGGTTCCGTTCGATAACGCGCTTTCATCCCGTAAAATTGGTTTAAAAAAAGTTAAGAACGACCTTGTCCTACCTCCGTTGCAACGCCTTGACAGCTCCTTCTTGTCAATTCAGGCTAGGATCGGCGGGGTAGTGCGCAATCGTCTGGTACATCCCTCCCATGCGTTTCAGCACATCCCGCCAGAAATCCGGCGTGGGCGTTTCGAACAGAAACTCGGCATCGGCACGAGTAACGATCCACGATTTATGGCTGATCTCGCTGGTAAGCTGCCCACCATCCCAGCCAGAATAGCCAAGAAAGAACCGAATATCCTGCTCGGTCAGCGTTCCCAAGTTAAGAGCTTGTTTAACCTGCTCAAAATCGCCACTCCAGTACAGTCCTTCATCTACCTGAATCGACCCTTCGATCAGGTCTGGGCGACGATGGATGAAGTGAAGTGTATTTTGCTGCACTGGTCCGCCAACAAACAGCGGCAGATCGGCGTAAACGTCTTCCAGCACGTCACTCAGCTGTAAGTCCGTTACCTGATTCATAATCAATCCAAACGTACCGGCAGGGCTGTATTCACAGATCAACACGACACTGCGATCGAAATTGCCATCGCCCAGGAAAGGCTCGGCAACAAGTAAGCTTCCTGTTGATACAGTGACTTTATTTGTATCCATAGGGTTAACAATCAAAGAACGAACGTCGATACACAGCCGCCCGTTACGTCGTTAGTAGACAAAATCGATGCACAATACAATTTTGCATTGGCTAGTCAAACTGTAGGCTTACTTTTTTTCCAGATACACGCTCCAGCAATGGTCGCAGCATCTGATTCGCATTCGCGCGGGTTTGCGTAAGTATACCACTCGTCAATGCTGACTGTTTAATCTGCCGTTCAGCCTGCCGGTATGCGTCGCTTACCAGTTGCGATTCATCCAGGAACGCAAAGTGCGTATCATATACCCTCGACCGATCGTGGTTGACTTTCCAGCCGCACAGTTCCGGTTGTGGTAATCGAATGATAATCGAATCTGCACTCGTTTGTATATCGTCCACCCGAACCTGCGTCAGATCAATACACCCCGTCGCTTCGCCCTCCACGATCAGCACCGCATTGGCATTCGGCAGCAGC
>JAKONH010000140.1 GCA_022702045.1 Spirosomataceae bacterium | reverse complement strand
CAGTTAGGTGGCCCATATTGCGTCCACTGTTTGTCTTTGTAGCGCAGCATTCCCTGCCCACCCGTCAGCACATAGATCGTTCCTTTGGAATCGATATGCATCGATGCGATATAGACCGCCTGATCGAAGGGGTATCTGCTTTTTTGCCAACTGCCTTTTTCCAGCCAGAATAGATTACGCTCGGTAGCTACCCAGACAACACCACTCCGGTCGACGGCCATATCCCTGATCGAACCGGTGAGTTGCTTGCCAGTAGATTCGTACGTGTAGCTTATCCAGGTGGTCCGGTCGGGCTTTCGGTAATAAATTCCGCTGTTGGCAGCGATCCACACCCCACCATCGGGCTGTGGTAGCACACGTACCGAGCCGTTGGGCGGCATCGGTGAATTGCCTGGATTGATATAATGCCAGACGGGCCGCTGCGTTCCGGTTGCGAAACTTCCCTGCCGGAAAGGTCCCGTTCCGTTGGGCGTTGTCTGCTGAATTCGATAAAAGTAACTCGTACCATCCTGCAACGAGTCAAGTAGGGTAGTACTCATGCCCGTACTCTCCGCACCCAGCTTGTTATAGACAACCGTCTGTCGCCGTACCAGACCACTGTAGTCGGGTTTTGTTGCCAGTTCGATCGTCGTCGTCACCGGCGACTCCTGACTAATTCCCCAGCCCAGCGGCATAGCATTTACGTAGCTATTCTGACTGGCGGGTGTAACAAACCAAGCCATTGGGGTTCGTTTGAAGCGAGCCACCTCCGACCAGGGTCCCATACTACCATCGCGTACGGCCCGCACCCGCCAGTAAATGTTGGCATCGGCACTCACCAACCAGGTATTAGAAAATCCGTCGAGTCTTGTTTCCGTTCCATAGACCGTTGCTTGAAACGGATTGCTCTGCTGGGTCAGATTGGGGTATTCCGACCACTGGACGACATACGCAGTGCTATCGGCGACGGGGTCCCATACAAGCCTGCCATCGCTATCATTCTTTTCACCAAACCGGGGCTTCCGCAAGGCGGGTGCCATCAGGTCAGTAGCCGGCTTGATCTGAAACCGGCCAGTACCAGACCAAGGCCCCACACCAGCGGCAGCATTGGAAGCAGCCACTCGCCAGTAATAATTATTTCCCGCAGACAACAGGATTGGTCGCCACTGCGGGCTCGTCAGCACCGTGTCGGCCAGGTAAGTTTGAAACGTACTGTCGGTCGAAAGCTGTACCCGGTAGGTGTTCGTTCGCAACGTCGCCGGCCAGTTTAGCCACGGCGCTGGCAGGTTCAGCGTTTCCGTTTCTGTCGATAGTATGGTCGGGCAACGTCTTCATCAATGTAAACCGGCTGGCTTCGGCCACGGTACGCATCAGCGTCTGGCAGAAGGGGTGAAACGTCAGTGCCTTCTGACAGTAACTCATGATCGAGCCAACCTGATAGCGGTTGTCGCTCCGATCTTCGGTAGCGGAGCAAGGCCCTTCGAGCATCGCACAACGGTCGATAGGCCCACCCGGCCAGCTGCAGTCGTGCGTATGGGGCGAACCAAACATATGCCCAATTTCATGTGCAGTTACCGGTATACTCAGGTCATTTGGCTGCGCGCCTACGACGCCTGTATAAGCGACACCGCCCGTACCGCCCAGATAGGCCTGCCCGCCACCGTACTTACCGTTGTAGCCCAAGACGATATCATGGGCGGCTAGTCGCTGTCGATTGGTAGTCCACCAGTTCGTGAGTAAGGTCAGATGGTCCGCACTACCATTCGCCACCGAATACGGGTCGGCCGTGTCCCAGATTTTTATGTACGTAACCGTCAGACGGACGTTGATTTCTCGCTCAAAGACCGCTGACACTTCGTTCAAGGTATAGTACACGTACTGGCGAATCTGATTGGTGTTGCCACCAAACTGCTGAAACAGACTATTGTCGATGTCGACGGCAACGCGGCATTCGAGCCGATCGGCTGCGGCCAAACGGGCGCGGCTGCGGACAGTGTCGCGGCTCAGACCCTGCATCAGCTGCCGAATGGCAGGGCTGAGGGTCGAAACGTCAGTGTGGCAGGTAAGGCCGGTTTGTCCTGCACACAGCAGGCAGCGAAACCAGACCAGTAACAGGCAGGTAACGAGTCGGTTCATAGAAGATGGGTGGGTCGGAGGTGGATATGGGCCGGGCGTTGTCGATAAACAGACAGGCCCGGACGCTACACGCAAGAAAAGATTTTTCCGACCTAGTTTTACCACACGACTCTTGACAAATAAGTTAACAAACGCAAAGCGGGAACGGTCTGCCACCTGGCAGACCGTTCCCGCTTTAGTCAACTGCTATAAACCTATTCTATACCAGCGCGCCCTTCAGCAATTGCTCCAGGATGAGCCGGCCGTCGGTGTTGCCCAGCATGGGGTCAGCAGCGCGTTCCGGGTGCGGCATCATGCCGAACACGTTTTTTTCCAGGTTACAGACCCCGGCAATGTGATCGATACTACCATTGGGATTATGAATATCGTCGCCGACATTGCCGAACTCGTCGCAGTAACGGAACAGTACCTGACCATTATCATTCAGTTCGTTCAGCGTATCGGCATCGACGAAGTAACGACCATCACCGTGAGCGATGGGAATTTTATAGGCCGGTTTATCAAGACCAGCTGTCAGCAACGCGTCTGACGATTGCGGCTTGAGATAAATATTTTTACAAGCGTATTTCTGACTGGTGTTGCGCAACAGTACGCCGGGAACCAGCCGGGCTTCGGCCAGAATCTGAAAGCCGTTGCAGATACCCATCAGGTAACCACCCCGTTTGGCATGGGCGATCACTTCGTTCATGATGGGCGAAAAGCGGGCAACAGCACCCGTTCTAAGGTAGTCGCCGTACGAAAAACCACCGGGAAGAATAATGAAATCGCAGCCCTGCAGGTCGTGATCTTTATGCCAGAGCTTTACTACCTGCTGATCCATCAGCGTCAGCGCATCGACCGCATCCTGATCACAGTTCGAACCGGGGAAAACAACAACGCCAAATTTCATAGAAGTCAATGATTGAATGAGTAAGTGGTTGAATGATTGAGTACCTGGCTGTTTACTCATTCAATCATTCTATCACTCGTTAATTGGACAAATTTACGCCTTTATTTCGAGCGATTGGCCAGTGAGCGCTGCTTTTCCTCGCTCGAAGGTAAGGTCGAGCCGCCCCAGGTTGATACCGGCAAATCCTACCTGATTTACCCAGACCGGCAGTCCGTCAAGGTTATTGATGGCAACGGGTGCATCGAGGAATGTGTGGGTATGCCCACCGATAATCAGGTCGATATTGCGCGTTTTTCCAGCCAGCACCGTGTCCGAAATAGTTGGCCCCTCGTACTTATAACCAAGGTGTGACAGACAAACCACGTAATCGCAGCGTTCCTGCTGCCGTAACTGCTGCGCAGTAGTCATGGCCACGTCGACAGGGTCGAGGTACACGGTTTCTCTGTATGCATCTTTTGGGATCAGTCCCTCCGGCTTGATACCTAATCCGAACACACCCACCCGAATGCCTTCTTTTACAAACACCTTGTAGGGCTTCGTGCGGCCAGCCAGCACTGTATTGTTGAAATCGTAATTGGCAACCAGCATCGGGAATGTCGCCTTGCCAAACTGCGTCACCATGTTGTCTATACCGCCGTCGAAATCGTGGTTGCCCAATGTTCCGGCGTCGTACCCCAGGCGGTTCATTGCCAGAATTTCGGGTTCGCCTTTGTAGAGATTAAAATACGGCGTTCCCTGGAAGATGTCGCCCGCATCGAACAGCAGCACGTTTTTTTCCTGCCGCCGAATCTGCTCGATCAGCGTGGCCCGACGAGCGACACCGCCTTTGCCAGCATTCCGCCCCCCATCCATTGGAAACGGATCGAGCCGGCTATGTACATCGTTAGTATGCAGAAGCGTCAGTCGGACAGGCGCTTGATGACCTGTTCCGCCTAACAGGTTGGGCGTCGTGGCACCGATTACGGCAGCCGTTCCCAGCAGTTTGAGTAAATCGCGTCTAGTCGAGGCTGATGCGTCCATCAGAAACAGGTTTTATAGGTTGCCCGGTCTTGCCCTGCTGCCGGAAATAATCGAGCAGAGCATCCCGGATCAGATAGGTCAGGGTTTCGCGCTTGACGGCGTTTTTGAGAAAACTGGCGTTGTCGCCCCCGTCGGCAATATAGTCGCTCATCGCTACCGTATACAGCTCGGCAGGTTGCAGCGTCCGGCCATTACCAAAGACCACATCGTGCGCATGTCCGCCGTGAACTTTAGCCCGAATACCGCCGACAACCAGCTTGTCACCATTGGCAAAATGATCGAGCAACTGCTGTAGCATATCGCCACGAAGCGTCAGCACAACCAACTGATTATCAAACGGCATCACCTCGAAAATAGATCCGGTGGTAATGTCTCCTTCAGGCAGGTTGTTACGAATTCCCCCGTAATTCAGGTGCGACATGTCGATGGATTTTCCGTAGCGGAGACGCGCCTGCTGGAGCAAAGCATCGCTCAGCAGGTCGTTGAGAGCAGCGTCGGGCTGTCCTTTCTCAATCCGGGCTGTCGAGCGCGCCAACACTTCATTCATGCTCCGGTTCAGGCCTTCGCGATAGGGTTGCAGGAACCGGGCTACACTGCTATCAGCCGACGCTGTTAATGAATCGACACCGATACGCTGGGCCGTTCGATCCGCCAGATGATACCCTTTCGGCTGGCAGGCTGCCAGTACACTCAGCAACAGCAGACAAACGTATTTTTTCATGTACCGTTTACAAGCTAAGAACTATGCCGACGACCTGTTTCATCAAGCCACAGCAATCCGTTGCAAGTTCGGCAAGTCAGGGCACAAAAAAAGCGCAGCGCCGAGACGGGCTACGCTTTTTTAGCTGAATTGTGATTCTTGAACTGTGATTCTTGTGATTACATTGATTGCCATGATTCAGAAAAATCAAAGCCTGTCCGTGTAATCACAAGAATCACAGTTCAAAACACTAGTACCGGTACATCTCCGCTTTGAACGGACCTTCTACTGATACGCCGATGTAATCGGCCTGCTCCTGCTCCAGTGGTTCCAGTTTGGCACCGACGTGGGCAAGGTGAAGGGCTGCTACTTTCTCGTCGAGTTTCTTCGGCAGCACGTATACTTTGTTCTCGTACTTGTCCGCATTCGCCCACAGTTCGAGCTGTGCCAGTGTTTGGTTAGAGAACGAACACGACATCACGAACGAGGGGTGGCCCATAGCACAACCCAAATTTACCAGACGACCTTCGGCCAGTACGATGATCTCTTTACCGTCGATCTCGTACATGTCGACCTGTGGTTTGATCTGGCTCTTGGTACTGCCGTACGCACTATTCAACCAGGCCATGTCGATCTCATTGTCGAAGTGACCGATGTTACAAACAACGGCCTTGTCTTTCATAGCTTTGAAATGACGCTCCTTGATGATGTTGACGTTACCGGTGGCCGTTACAAAGATATTGGCGCGGGTAGCAGCCTCATCCATTGGAACCACTTCGAACCCGTCCATAGCTGCCTGAAGCGCACAGATCGGGTCGATTTCGGTTACCAGCACACGGCAACCAGCACCCCGCAGCGATTCCGCCGAACCTTTACCTACGTCTCCATAACCAGCAACAACGGCCACTTTACCGGCCAGCATCAGGTCGGTAGCCCGACGGATCGCGTCAACCAGTGACTCGCGGCAGCCGTATTTGTTATCAAATTTCGACTTCGTTA
>JAKONH010000087.1 GCA_022702045.1 Spirosomataceae bacterium | reverse complement strand
GTCCAGCCGGTTCCTTCTTCGGAGCCCTGACCGGGAATGCACGCGTAGGCCGAGATCAATACAGTTTTCATACCGTTGGAATAAGACGCACTAACCGGTAAATCACGAGGGGCGGTATAATCCTGCTGCGAAAAGCACGAGGGCAGGCGTCGGATGAAGTGTCGTTACGGAGTTAACCAGATGATAGCCTGATAAGGTTAATTAATGTGTGGGATAGACAGGTAAATGAGTGGTGTTGACTGCCTGTAGTTAGCCGAGCCGGTAGTTCGAAAACGGACTTAGCTCAACCGGTTCCGACTTCTGAACCGACAGTTGTACGGCTGCGGTTAGCAGGGCAGAATACCACTTATCGGAGTCATCCCACAGCTGCGTCAGGGCAAACGTGTAGGCTATCTGTCCCATACGCTGTCGTTCGGTCGGGTATTGTCATATCCAGGCCAGGGCAGCTGCCAGATCGGTTCAGTTGGGTCAGGCAATGAACGGCCATCGATTCCTGACTCAGTGTGGTCGCGTATAGCCAGCCGGTCGTTGCTTCCGAACCAAAATTGGGTAGGCAGGCATAGGCTGATAGTACTACTTTTTTCATAGTGTATGTGTGGAGCATTTGCAACGGGTAGCGTCGTTTGTCGCTTAGCCAAGCCGAACGGTCCGAAGTTTACGCAGCAGAAAGCCAGCGCAGATACGGCCAATGTCGAAGCAGAAATACAGGTGCTTGGTACGCGAGTGTTCGAGCGCGAAGTTGTACCGAACGGTTAGGTTAGTTGGGGATTTTATAGAGGTAAAGCTGTTGATAAACTGTTTGAACGTCAGGCCCTTTTCAACCTGAATGCCTGTCGCCTGAACGATCTCGTAAACAATGCTTTTGGCGTCGACAATTAGCCGATATCCGGCTTTTTTAGCTCGGATCGAAAACTCGATATCGGCCATGTAGTGCGCGTACTTTTCTGCGTTGAACAGACCGGTTTTGGCGAAAACGTCCATCGGGATCAGTGTCCCCCGGCCCGGCAGCGACTGCGACTCGACGTGGTCGGTTTTGCTAACCAGGTTCGCGTAGCTGTACTGGTAGTCGGCTGCGAGGTGTCGCCCGCCGGCCGTATAAAGTTCAAAAGCTGATCCAGCGTATTCGAGCCGTTCCGGATTGGTACTGTCGACACTAACGGACCCCACCAGGCAAGGCTTGTGCGCTTCGTAGGCGTTGAGCATGCACTGTAGGTAGTCGGGCTGTACGATCGTATCGTCGTTCAGCGTCAGCACGAAATGCGTCCCGTTGCCGTCGGGCTGCTTCATCGCGTACCGAATGCCGACATTGGTCGCTTCGGTCCACCACAGGTTCCCATCGCCTTTGATCAGTACGACGTCGGGAAATTCCGTTTTGATCATGGTATCGGTACCATCGGTCGACCCATCGTCGACGACGATCACCCGAAAATTACGGTAGGTCTGAGCCGCCAGGCAGCTCAGGCATTGTCTGGTATAGGCAAGTCGATTGTGGACAGGAATAACGACACTAATCATAGGTAAGAACGTTAAGTAGCGGACTATTGATGAATCGGTTCGAGCAGGTGTTCTTCTTCATGCTCCTCCGGCATGGTAAACTGGGGCGTGGGGCGTTGGCGACCGTAGAACATGCCCAGCCCAAGCAGGCCCCAGTAGTAAACGGGAAGCTGGTACGAGATGCCGTAGACAAGGCCACCCGCCAGAAAGCCAAACAGGACCAGTTGCTCGATGGAGTACGACCGTTTCCGGCTATATAGCGTGTAGAGCGTGCCCAGAATAAGTAACAGGTTGATGGCCAGACCCGCTGCGCCGTAGTTGTATAGCTGATCGACGTACTGTGAGTGAATGATCGTGCCTTTGTCGGGGAAATCCTCGTGACGCATTACCTCTCCGCGATCGTACCCTTCGTAGCGCCAGCCCAGAATTGGCCGTTCGGGCACCAGCCTCATATAATGTTCCGATTGTTCCAGTCGCCAGCTACCGGTATTGTCTTCCTTGGGATCCAGAATACCGTTGATGCTCTCCATAAAATCGTCGAACTTATGCTCGGGCAGCATACCCACCAAAGGGGTCGACAGGCCGATCAGCATGATGAACAGCATAAACGTCCGGGCAATGGGAAAGCCTTTCACCGACGAGCGGCTGATCATCATCAGGCCCGTAACCAGTCCGGCTGAAAACACCGCTGTAGAGATAACCGAACGGTGCAGCAAAATGACGATAAACAGAAAAACGGCCAGCGACGAAAACAGGTGAATCAATTTATGTTCCTTATAGTACTGCACCAGGAAATACAGGAATGGCACGACCAGATACAGTGATTCAGGCGCGGTCGTAGTGCGGCTTTCCGACGAGAACGAGTAAGCGTAAATCTGGCCAAGCAGAATCTGGTTCACGAAAAACAGAATCAGCACCAGATACCCGATGTAGTCGAACCGGATATGACCTGCCCGCACAGCTGCGTAATAGGCCGTGATGGTAAGCGCACAGTAAGTAAATCGCTTGATAACGAAGTAGGAGTATACGTATTCGCCGTACTCGTACTTCGACTCCAGAAAGAGCAGCAGTGCACCTATAAAGATGGGCCACGACATAACCTTATAAAACCGGGGCATGTCGAAGTAGCAGATAACCAGCGAAATCAGGCCGACCAGGGCCATACCGCTCGTTACCTTATCGAGGATCGGGTTCAGGGAGTCACCGCCGTAGGTAAGCGGGCTCAGCCCAAACAGAATCATGAAGAGCGCAAAGCGAAAAAGCCAGATCATCATGACAGTATAGGGGTTGGTGCCGTCGCAACGGGGTGAGTGGCACGGGTTAGCTGTTGATAGTAAGCGAGAAGTTCGCTAAGATTTTGCTGGTGGTCGAAGACCTGGGCGGCATGAGCTGCCTGCTGATTGGCTACCGCCTGCCGCTGATCGACATCGAAATAAGGCAGCAGCTCGTCGACCAGATCCGCCGGTTCCTGACTCGTCAGCAGCCCAGCGCCATTAGGTACCATCTCTGGAATACCACCCGTGGGCAGCGCTACAACCGGTACCCCAACCGCCATCGCTTCGATGAGGGCGTAAGGACAATTGTCGTTCAGTGCTGTGTGTACGTACAGATCGCTCTGCGCCACCAACGTCCAGGGGGCCGACTGCCGACCGTGGAAAATCACGTGCTCGGTCAGTTGCCACTTGGTAGCCAGGGCTTCGTAGTCCGCTCGTTTCGGTCCGTCGCCGATCAGCCAGATGCTGAAGTTCGTCCGGCCGCGTTGCAGCAGCTCCCGACCGATCGCCAGCAGCAGTTGCTGATTTTTGCGCTCGTCCAGGTAACCTACGTTGCTGATGATCAGATGCTCCGTGTCAGCGCTATGCCGACGAAACGTGCTGTCGAGCTGAACCGAGTTACGCAGAATACGTTTATCGATGCCCGCCGGTAAAAAGTGCTTCGACGTTGTGTAGGCGTAGTTCGATACGAAGACGTAGTGACGGATGTGTGAAAACAACCGCATGTACCACTTCGTCAGCTGCCGCGTTACCATTGGCTTCAGCGAAAACGTGTTCGTCAGTTCACTGACCGGGTCATCGTTGAAGTGGCAGGTTAGCACTACCGGGGTGTCGTTACCAAGTGCCAGCCGGGCGGCAGCACCCGATCGGGGGTCCTGCGCGTGAATCAGGTCGATACCCGTGTGCCGCAGCCGACGGGTGGCCAGGTACACGCCGGTGAAGTAGGCAAACTCGTCGTAGGTAACTGCGAAGGTGCCGCCCAAGGGGCGCATCAGCCGTTTGGCCAGTCCGAGAAACTTACGCCAGCCAACGGGCGTACTGCTCGCATCAACTACCTGCACCCCAACACCGTTGGCCGCGAGGTCGCGGGTCAGCGTTTGGGTGTACGTGACTACGCCCGAGGGCGAATCAGTAGCCAGATAGGTTGCAATCAGTACATTCATCGACCAAGCTTATTTATTCATGAATTGATAGAGCCGCAGCGTGTATATGGTGTTGGGGCGCTTACGGAAGTTGTTGAGCAGGCTGTCGGCAGCCGCTTCCCCATAGAGCAGGAAGTTGTAGAAACGGTTCTTCCGATCGGTCGATAGCTGACCGAACGTTGCCTTAACCGACCAGAACATAAACATAAGGAAGCCGTACTTATTACCATGTGCATTCTGGAATACCCGGCGCTCGTTCCGAACGCGGTAGTAGTTTTTCCAGGCACCAGGCCAGGGGATACCATCGCGGTCAACGGACGGTGGGTGAAACAGTAAGGCGGTGGGCACGGTAACTACCGGGAAGTTCATCTTGATGGCCCGTGTCATGTACTCCACTTCGTCGCCCCAGATAAATAGCTTCTTGTCGGGGATGCCGATAGCCCGAATCACCTCTGAACTGATCAGCGTTCCGTTGAACAATGACGCCACCCCGTATACGAGGTCGTAACCGCCCATGTCCGACACTTTCTGAAAGTCTTTATTATTCAGCCGGACGAAGAACGCCAGCTCCTCGTTGTTCTTGTTGCTGATCGATACGCAGTTCCTGATCGCCGGGCCGATGTTGGGCGATGCCATCAGGTTGTGCAGCGCGTCGGGAGTTGGTACGCAGTCGTCGTCCATGCACCAGATTTCATCGTACCCATCTTTATACGCCCGCTCGATGCCCGTCGCAAAACCGCCCGCACCACCCAGGTTCGCCTGCGTGACCACAGTCAGGTCTGGCTGTTCGGCGAGCCATTCGGCGGTGCCATCGTTGCTGCCATTGTTAATGACATAGATGGCATCCGACTGCAGTGTTTGTTCGCGAATACACGATACGCACACCTTCAGATCGCTTAGTCGGTTGTAGGTAACGATTAACGTTGCTATTGTTTTCATAACTCTTGAGAGAGAGCATCAGCACAATTGGTTTCGCTGATGTACAGGTTCTATAGCCGTTGGTTAGTTGTCAGTAAGTGAGGATGGGGGCACGACATTGGTCAATGCCGCGAAGGAATCAGTTTGAATACGGTGCGTAGCCGGGCTTTGGTGAAGGCAACGGCTTCGCTGAGTGCGGAGAGCTGGATGACTTCTACCCGCTGCGACCGCAAGTAGATATACATGGCTACCGTAATGCAGCCTTCGGTGATTACCCAGGCCCAGGCAGCACCCACGTGGCCGGCGGTTTTAATGAGCAGTAGGTTCAGGCTCAGCCCGATGACCGATCCCATGGCGGTGATAGCAAAGAAGGCCTTGTCCATCCGGAGGTTCAACATCGTGTGCAGACCCAGCAGGTTGCTAATACCGATAGCCAGCGGCAGCAGCGATACGATACGCAGGATCGTAACGGCGTCGTGGAAGGCTTCGCCGTAGAACAGCGTGATGAAAAACGGTGCGATAATCCAGAGTCCCAGCGAGATAAGGCCCATGAAAGCCGCCAGTGGGAAAAATGTCGTTCGTACCAGTCGTAACCCCTGTTCGCGGCTACGACCAAAGGCGTTGGCAACGATGGGAAAAAAGGCCTGATTCAGCGCAATACCGGCGAAGGCGCGGCTGATGCTTTCCAACCGGGTGCCTGCCGAGAAGATACCGACGTTGTATGCGTTACTCAGCAGCCCCAGCAAAAAAACGTTGGAACCCGCGTACAACGTAATCGTCATCGATGAGAAGAAGAGCGTACGGTCGTCGATGAAGCGCTGTTTCAGGTTGGTCCAGAGCGGCCAGGTTATCGTCAGGTTATAGCGCCGGATCGCAACTACCAGCGCCACTACACTAACCAGCACCTGGGCAATGCTCATCGACAGGTTCTGGTAGATGTAGTCGCCCGGTTGCCGGATGAGTACGAATACGGATAGCGAGAACAACACCTTGACAATCAGGTTGAACAGCGCGACCCGGCTCAGGTCTTCCATACCCTGGTACAGCCAGAGCGGAAACAGTACTACCCCGATACAGGTGAGGTACGAGCACGTATGCAGCACCCACTGCGCCCGAAACTCCGGAATGGCGATGATAATACCGGCAAATAGCACCGTCGACAGGACCCATAGCAGAATTTTGCCGGCCAGCACTTCACAGAATACCCGGTTTACTTCAGCCGTGTTACTACGATTTGCCGCGATATTCCGAACCGCAGCCATGTCGAAACCGTAGTTGATGACCAGGCTGAAATAAGCGATAAACGCCAGCGAGAAATTGAGCATACCCAGGCGCTCCGGTCCGATGATGCGGACAACGTAGGGCACCGTCAGCAGCGGCAACAGCATGTTGGCAAGCTGTACGCTGAACAAGGAGGCTACGTTAACGACAAAGCGTTTCATGACCGACTTCGACTCAGCAGCCTTGGGTTCCTCAATTATGTTAATTTCTTCGCTAACCATCGGTGGATATCAATAAAAGCAGAAACGCGGATCAGGCGTGTGACGAACGGGGGCCGGTCAGGGCTTCCTTCAGGTTGAACAGGATAAACAGGGGCACGACGCGCAGGTAGCGGCTAGCCAGTCGTTTCGGCTCCATCATCAGGCGGAAAAACCATTCCATAGAAAGCCGTTGAATCCAGCGCGGAGCCTGGGCTACGCGGTTCGTATGGAAGTCGAAGGCGGCACCGACCGTCACCAGAAAGTTTACGTTGACCAGTTGCGACAGGCGGGCGGCAAATCGCTCCTGTTTAGGACTACCCAACCCAACCCAGACGATGTTGGCACCCGACTCATTGATGGTTTTCGCCAACACGTGCAGTTCGTCGTCCGTCATTTCGCGGAAGGGGGGGCAGTACGTACCCACCACCCGGCTGTTGCCGAACTTGCGGCTTACGGCTGTTTTCAACTCATCTGCGACACCTTCCTTGCCACCGCAGAAAAAGTGCGTCACATCACGGTTGGCACCCTGCGACAGCACCAGCTTGAAGAAGTCTGGGCCGTAGCATCGAGTCATCTGATCTGCACCTTTCCAGCGGCCCAGCCATACGCTCGGCATACCGTCGGGCAACACCCAGTAGAACGAGTCGAGCAGTGCTTTAAACTCCGGCTTTTTGTAGGCCGTTACCAGCCCGTGCGCGTCGGTGGCGCTGATGCAATGACTGTTTCGGGGCTGCGTTTTGGCGCAGGCGTCCAAACAGTTTTGTACGGCCGAATCAAGACCGGTGTCGTACAGATTGATGCCTAATACATTCATGAGTTGGGGTAGTTAAAAGCACTGAGGGTTAGCGAGCGTTCTTGTTGCCGTTCAGCGCAGCTTTGACCGTCCACCAGCAGATTTTCACATCGAGCCGCGACGTTTGCCGGCGGATGTACAGATGATCGTACCGAACTCGGCCCTGCATCTTGTAGGGTACGTCGGTTTCACCCCGTGCGCCCCGTGCCTGTGCCAGTCCTGTAATGCCCGGCCGAACAGCGTACCGTTCTTTATAACCTGGCATCGAATGCCAGTATTTGGCGTCGAGGGGTAGCGGGTGGGGACGAGGCCCAACAACACTCATCTGACCCAGCAGCACATTCAGAAACTGGGGCATCTCGTCCAGGTTGCTCCGGCGGAGCATGTGTCCTAGCCGCGTAACCCGAACGTCATTCGCCGTCACCTGCTTGAATTCTGCACCAGGTGCGTGAGTCATGGTGCGGAATTTGAAGCAGCGAAACGGCTTCCCGTCGCGCCCCGTGCGCATCTGCACAAACAGAATCGGTCCCCGCGACGATAGCTTTATCAGCAGGCCGATTAGCGGAATAAGCCATACCAGTACTGTAACCGACACAATACCGGCTATGGCCAGGTCGAAAACCCGTTTCTCTAGGTTCCGCAGATCACTGCGGGTTAGCGCCCTAGACTTTTTATGTGAGCTGGTGAGTACGTCCCCTCGTTCCTTCTGAGACTGTTTGCTCAGATGAGTATACGTTGTCGACATAGCAAGTGTATTTAACAAAAAATAACGTGAGAAGTAGCGCGCAAATCAGCTTGGTTCGTACCGGCTTAGCGGTACGAATAGCTGTTTTTATACTGATGGCTGTAGTGGTACGAATTGCCGCGTTCTACTGCGTTGAGGATGATGCTCAGGTTCTGGAACCGCTGTTCCTTATGCATGTTGTCCAGGATCTTCAGGCAATGCTTGGGCGTTATGCCATGGCGAACGACGAACAAGGTCGAGTCGGCCATGGGAGCCAGCAGCTGCGCATCCGTGACGATACCGATTGGTGGGGCATCAACCATGATGTAGCGGAACCGCTCACGGAGTTCACTCATTAGCGTCCGTACTTCCAGGCCGCTCAGCAGCTCGGACGGATTTGGTGGCAGTGGGCCACTGGGAATGATGAAATAATTCGGGTGGCCCGGTACGGGTTGCAGAATTTCATCCAGTGTTGCTTCGCCGTTAAGGTAGTTGCTCAGCCCAACGCTGTTGTCGATGCCGAACACCTGATGCAGGCGGGGCATGCGCAGGTCCATCTCCAGAATCACCGTAGGTTGCTTAAGCATGGCCATGCTGGCCCCCAGGTTAAGTGATACAAACGACTTGCCTTCCCCGCTGATGCTCGACGTAAAGAGGATAACCTGACTGGCTGTCAGATCGACGTTACCGATTTGCAGGTTGGTCCGGATGGTGCGAATCTGCTCGGCAATTACCGACTGCATATTCTGACCAACGACCATCACGTCGCGCTTCCGTTTGTTCATTACCTCGCCCAAGATCGGGACGTGGGTCATGTCTTCAACGTCGAGCCGGCGTGTTACTTTCGTATTTACGGCGCTTTTGCCAGCGATCAGGGCCGTTGGAACCAGCAGACCGACCAGTCCGAACAGGGCGTACATCACCGCACCAACGGGTTTAACCGGTGCACTGCCAGCCGTTGGCAGGTCAACAATCCGGCTGTCGGCCTGGGTGGCTGCAAACAGGACCGCTAGTTCTTCCCGCTTCTTCAACAGATAGGTGTACAGGTCGTTTTTGATGCCCTGTTGCCGCGTAATGTTAACCAGTGCCCGTTCCTGCTGAGGAATCGCCCGGATCGACGTCTCCGTTTGCTGACTCTTACCCGAGTACTCCCGCTGTGAATTTTCCAGCTGGGTTTTCATCGTCTCGATGTTCTGGCTAATGTTGGCCTTCGTATTGCGAATCTGCTTGTCGAGCGTTACCAGTAGCGGGTTTTCTTCTGAGGTAGTAGACGCCCTGGTTTCGCGTTCCAGTTCCAGATCCGACAGCTTGTTAATCTGACCAAGCAGGGTAGCATCCGTTAGGCCGAGTGTAGCTGGGGTGCTGCTACGTTTGCCCGACGAATTGTTGATAAACTTTTGCAGATCATTCAGCGATGCCAGTTGAATGTTAATCTGATTGAGCTGCGCATCGTTCTGCCGGGCTGTTTCGACCAGCGCTGTTGCCTGCGAACTAAGGTCCGTGATACCTTGGCTCGATTTGTACGATTGAACATCGCGCTCCACCGACGATAGTTCGCCTGATACCATACGCAGCCGCTCTTCCACGAACTTGAGCGTGCTGGCAGCTACTTTGTTTTTGTCAAGAACGGCAGCCTGATTGTATTCCTGAATCAGGCCAGCCAGTACGGCTTCACCCTTTTCCGGTACAGCATCGTCAAGCGTCAGGTTGATTACTGTCGACGTCTTGCTGGTTGGTTCAGCCTTCAGTTTGCCCAAGTAGTTGCCGATGGCAGCAGCCCGTGGCATCGCCTGCAGGAAAACGCTTTCGGTCGTGTCGCTGACAGGCCGGCGGGTGACGATTCGCAGTTCACCGTACGGCGTGTTTGCCAACTGGTTCAATGGATAATTTTTCTCATCGATCCGCACGGTTTTGCTGTCGACAAAGCTGAGTTGAACCGGCTTTTTGTACAGCGCGTCGTTACCCTGCACGACCGTCACGATCACTGGTGAGTTTGCGTAGATTTCACGTTTGCCGAACGATGTTTGCCGCAAGTATTTCGACGTCAGGTTCAGGTTATCGACAACCCGGCCCATGAGCGACGATGACTTCAGCACTTCCAGTTCATTCTCGACCACTTTCTTGGGCGAGTAAGTTTCCAGTTCTTTCAGCGGATTGCTTTGTTCGCTACCTCGCTTTTCGTCCTGAAGCATCAGGCTGGCTTTGGTACGGTAGATGGGTTGCTGGTACAACAGGTACACGTAGGCACCTGCCAGCGCAACGACCAGCGAGAGTACGAACCAGGGCCACCGCTGCAAAAACGGCTGTAGATGAGCCATTGCGGATGAGTTGGTTGGTTCAACTACCTGGTAAGGGATGTATGATTGGGACGATTTGGCCATAACAAGTTGAGTTAGCTAAGAATGCATAGTGGCTAGTAAGGCCGTGTAGCGATGATGGCAAGGAGGGATAGAACGCCGGTAACAATTGGAGCAATGAGGTAAGCCCGGTCAACGCTGGTAGCGCGCGCTTTACCCGGTTCTACGTAGATGATATCGTTCGGACGCAGTGAATAGTAAGGCGATTTGAATGTGTCGCGCCGGGTCATATCCAGACGGGCAAAAATGCGTTTGTCCCCTTCGTCACGGATAACCAATACGTTGTCACGTCGACCATAGATGGTCAGGTCACCGGCCAGCCCCAGTGCTTCAGGTAGCGTTATCTGCTCATTGGGAATGGTAAACAACGACGGCCGGGCGACTTCGCCGAGTACGGAAATCCGGAAGTTTGTGTTCCGAACAATCACGGTCGGTTCTTTGAGATACACTTTCAGCTTGCTGGCAATCAGGTCCCCGGCAGCCGCGTTGCTCAAGCCTTCGACGGTTAGTTGCCCGATCAGCGGTAGTTTAATCGTCCCATCGGGCGCCACCAGATAGCCTGTCTGACGAGCCAATGGGTTGGTCGTGGCGTTGAGCGTTGTGTTATTATCGGCTACGGCGGCCGGGTTGAAATAACCGGATGCTTCGGCGTTCAGGCTGCTGACCTGTACCGACAGCATGTCGCCTTTAC
>JAKONH010000030.1 GCA_022702045.1 Spirosomataceae bacterium | reverse complement strand
CTTCCCGCTCGGTATAGGCAATGGCGACGTTTGCTCCTTCGCGGGCGAAGTGTACGGCTACGGCCCGCCCGATACCGCTGTCACCCCCCGTGATCAGCGCAATTTTTCCCTTGAGTTTTTCCGACCCAAGGTAGTTGTCCTTAATGACTTCCGGTTGTGGGGTCAGTTCCGCTTCGATACCCGGCTGCACGTCCTGGTGCTGTGGAGGAATCTGTATGTTCATAACGTTGTCATTGGTTTGTCTCAATAAGCCCAAAACCAACGCGGTTGTTACGGAAACCTACAGAAATGATAGGGTTGTACTCTGGGTGGTTAATGCCAGATTGGCTAGTGCGCTTACCAGCCGCGTATCGCTCAAAGTTCGTCAGTAGTACAAACAGCTGTGTAGCCCTTCCTACGCAAACCTGTATGAAGTACTTTGTCAACTGTCCAGCGGGTTGCATCCAAGTGCATAGCTAAGGCAACAAAATCCACATTGAAGGGATCAATGTCGCTAACAAGCTCATACGCATACGCTTTTCTATGAATTGGCGAGTTTGTAAGAAGCTGCGCGACAAATGATAGTTGTTCGATAACAAATGCTATGACCGCATTAAGTTGCGCTTCGTTTATAGTCTTCGTTATCTTCAACAGCTTGGGCTTGTGCCGCTCAATCTCAGTTTGCAGGTAAAGACAACTGTGAAATGTAATTTGTGCGCCGGAATTAAAAGTAGATCGCCAATTTTTCCATTTGTGTTTAAAACTGCACTAAACACAATGGTAGTGTCGACAACAATGTGCGTATATAGTTGACCCGTCCATGATCTTATGCGCCTGACGTCGTAGACAGGAGCATCAACGTCTTCCTGGCTAGCGCTACCAGTATATGTCGCTTCCAGATAAGACAGTACTTCAAGGCTTGTTTTAGTGTCGCATCATCCAGTGCAGGTGACAGCCGGACAATGATTTCCTCGGGGTTCGCTCGATGGTTATGACTATGTCGATATATATTAACAAAAATAAGCTGATACCTGCTCAACTAGAGCAAATACCAGCTTATGGTTGAAGTCAGAAACGGTCTTAGCCTACGCTCCCTTCGAGGCTAATTGCCAGTAGCTTTTGGGCTTCAACGGCGAACTCCATCGGTAGCTGATTCAGTACCTCCTTGGCGTACCCGTTGATAATCAGGGCAACGGCCTGCTCGGTTGGAATACCGCGCTGATTGCAATAGAATAGCTGATCTTCACCGATTTTCGAGGTCGTCGCTTCGTGTTCTACCGTCGCCGACGGGTTATTGACTTCCAGATACGGGAAGGTGTGCGCCCCGCATTTGTCGCCCAGTAGGAGCGAATCGCACTGCGAGTAATTCCGGGCGTTTTCAGCCCGTTTCAGCACCTGTACCAGACCCCGATACGAGTTTTGGCTCTTCCCGGCCGAAATACCTTTCGACACAATCCGGCTCTTCGTATTCTTACCAATGTGCACCATTTTGGTGCCCGTATCAGCCTGTTGCATGTTGTTGGTAACGGCTACCGAATAAAACTCACCGATGGAGTTATCGCCCTTCAGAATGACCGATGGGTATTTCCAGGTAATGGCCGATCCCGTTTCAACCTGCGTCCACGAAATTTTGGCATTCGGGCCATCGCAGATACCGCGCTTAGTCACGAAGTTGTAGATACCGCCTTTGCCTTCTTTATCGCCGGGATACCAGTTTTGTACCGTCGAGTATTTGATTTCGGCGTCGGCGTGGGCGAACAGCTCAACCACAGCTGCGTGCAGCTGATTCTCGTCGCGCATGGGGGCGGTGCAGCCTTCCAGGTAGCTAACGTATGAACCTTCGTCGGCAATAATCAGTGTTCGTTCGAACTGCCCGGTACCAGCCGCGTTGATGCGAAAGTAGGTCGACAGTTCCATCGGGCAGCGTACACCTTTCGGAATGTAGCAGAATGAACCGTCGGTAAAAACGGCTGCGTTCAGCGCTGCGTAGTAGTTGTCTTTTGCTGGAACAACCGAGCCAAAGTATTTCTTGACCAGTTCAGGGTGTTCGTGAACGGCTTCGCTCATCGAGCAGAAGATGATGCCGCGCGCGGCCAGATCTTTCTTGAACGTCGTGGCAACCGATACAGAATCCATGACGGCATCGACAGCAACCTGCGGACGCTCGCCCAGCGACTTGTCGCCGATGGTGTCATCGACCACGTTAGCCAGCCGCTTCTGTTCGCTAAGTGAAATGCCCAGGCGATTGAAGGTGTCGAGCAGCTCGGGATCAATCTCGTCAAGGCTACCCACCGTTTTCTTCTGCTTGGGAGCCGAGTAATACTTAATCGCCTGGTAGTCAACCTTAGGGTATTGCAGGTTGGGCCACTTCGGCTCGGTCATTTCCTGCCAGAGCGCAAACGCCTGCAACCGCTTTTCGAGCAGCCATTCGGGTTCGTTTTTCTTGGCAGAAATAAAGCGTATAATGTCTTCATCCAGACCAGCCGGAGCTTCGTCAGCTTCGATCAGGGTCTCGAATCCGTATTTGTATTCGGCGTTGGTGATGCTTTCTAAAATGTCCGCGTCCTTACTCATCGTCGGTCGGTTAAGCGTACGGGTTTATGTCCGTAGCGATATAAATTCAACAACCAGCCGGTTGGGTACGTTCCGGCCATATTGGACAAATATCGGAAACTTTCCAGTTAGCGCAATCCTGCCGGGGCAGACACCGGGTGTAGGTATGTATGAATGAGTAAGGGCTGGAGGAGAAAATAAGCTGGGTTTGGACATGCTCTTATTCCTTTGGCTTGGTCAATAGTCTCGTCTTTGAGATAGTACGCTGATTGTTAGACCTAAAAGGTTTCAAAAACCTTTTAGGTCTGGTGATCGTCAGGCGGGGGGCATGTAGTGATCGTCGGATGTATAGCCGTACTCAGCAACTTTCTGCGCCCTGTACCGGTACAGGGCTGGATTGTTCGGAGCCCAGGTATTCAGCCCGTCGACGTAGCGGTTGAACATACAGAAAGCTGCCGCAATCAGGACGGTGTCGTGAATGTCGCGGTCCGTAGCGCCTTCCGACCGGGCGTCGGCTATCTGCTCGGCGGTCACTTGTTTACCGCCCTGCTGCACACTGCCGGCAATGGTCAGTAGTGCTTTCAGCTTGGCTGAAATGTTGGCTCGGGTGTAATCCTCCTTAACCGACTGTACCAGCGACCAATCGGTATCACCCAGTTGATGACTGGCTACGGCCCCATGAATTGTCTGGCAGAAAAAGCAGTCGTTCCGGGCGGATACGTACGTGCCGATCAGTTCGCGTTCGCCCCCGCTTAACGTGGAATCGGGATGGGTGGCGTTGGTGCGCAGCACCACGTTGACCAGATCGTTGAGCGGGCGGGCCGTTTCGGGGCTGAACGCCATTGGCCCGCGAATACCCGGCAGACCGGGTTCGAAATCGAGATGTGGCATGGTTCGAATCAGTTGGGTTTTGGTAACGTGTAGCCTAGCGTGCCCATGCGTTCGCCCATCGCAGCATAAGCCGCCGGATCGTCGGGCGTGAGTGTCGCCAGCCCATCGACGTAGCGGTTGAACATACAGAAAGCTGCCGCAATCAGGACGGTATCGTGAATGTCGCCGTCGGTGGCTCCTTCCTGACGGGCAGCTTCGACCAGTTCATTGGTTACAGTGCGGGCGTCGGCGGCTACGCATCTGGCGATAGCGAGCAAGGCCCGAAGCCGTGATGAAATCGGGGCTGTCTCCGGGTCTTGTAAGGTCTGATCGACCAGATCGGCCTGTCGGCCAAACAGAAAGCGCGACGCAGCTGCGTGGCTGTTCAGACAAAAATCAGTGCAGTTCTGGCTCGATACAACAGCCGCGATCAATTCGCGTTCGGCATCGGAGAGCGTGCTGTCGGGTGAGCCGGCACGAAGCAGGGCCTGGGCGAGTTCGTACAAGGGCTTGCCGGTGTCGGGGCGGTACAGGACCAGGCTACGAATGCCCGGCGCGTCGTTGTTGAGTTGAATATGTGGCATTGGGAACGTGTCGTTTAGGGTGAATCGATAGACAGATGACTAGCGGGAAGCGGGACGATAACGCAGAAACGTAGCGATGCCGGCGATGAGGAAAGCGATGGAGAAGACGAGCAGTGCATTGCCGAAGCCACCCAGCCCGGCAACCATCGTACCGACAAAAAACACGGCCGTCGCCGTAAAAAAACGACCTATGTTGAAGCTGATACCAGCGGCTGTTGCGCGTATCCGAACGGGAAACAACGCCGGGATGATACTGGACAATGCCCCCTGACTGATGCCAAAAAATAGCGCCAATAGCGCCGTTTCAGCGTAAATGACGGGCGAGAATTGGCGGTTCGATAGGAAGAGCAGGGCGCAGCCACCCGCACAACCGGTGAAGGTCAGGAGGAGCGTCTGGCGTGAACCGAGTCGCTCGACGAGTACGCCCGATAACATCCCGCCGATGATACCGCCCATACCCAGCAGCATCATGGTCAGGCCCCGTTCGCGGCTACCCGTCTGCCCCGCCGGGAGGAGCGACTGTACCCAGGTCGGAATCCAGGAAAACGTGCCCCATAGCCCGATCAGGACAGCCCCGAAAATTAGTACGCCCGTCAGTAGATTGTGTCGGTCGGCTTGGGTCCACTGGGCGTTGGACTGGGGTTGCTGCCGCTGTTGTGACCAGTTGTCGGACTCCGGCAGGCGGACAATCATCAGCACGGAGACCAACACCGGTATCAGGCCAAGCCAGAACGCATCGCGCCAGTAGACCAGCCCGGCATTGAGCCCGCCAGACGTGACGATGCCGACCGGGAACATAACCGCCAGTACGCCGAGGATAACCGCCCGGTTTTTCTGGGGCCATATTTCCGACAGATAAACGGTTGTGAGCAGCAGTACTCCGCCAACGCCCGCGCCCGTCAGAAACCGGCAGAACAGTAGCGCGGGCCAGGTTGTCGCATAGACCGTTGCCAGCATGGCTGCGCCGTAGAGAAAGGTGACAAAGGCAACGGCCCTCGCCCGGCCTATCCGGTCGCCGAGCAGACCGAACGCGAGCCCGCCAGCTGCCCAGCCATACAGAAATGCTGCACTGATATACGCGCCGACATCACCCAGCTGGGCTTCGGAAACCGACTGGTCCAGCAATTCGGGAACAGCCACGGGTAAAAACGTCGCCATGAGCGTAGAGGCCGTTCCGCCCAGCAGATACGACAGGGCACAGAGCCCAAAAGCGAACCAGTCGGCAAGCTGGGTCTGGGGTTTAGTTCGTGTTGCTTCCATAGTTTGAATGATTGAGGGATTGAGGGATTGAATGATTGAGTGATGCGTCAGCCTATTCAATCATTCAACAATTCAATTACTCAAAGACAAGCGACAGATAGTAAAGGCCACCGACTGCGGGGGATCCGTACGCCTGTACGACGTACTGATTGGTCAGGTTGGTAGCGCCGAGTTTTACGGTCGTTTTCAGTGCGGGCAACCGGTGGCTGATCTGCGCGTCGAGCAAATGGTAAGCGGGTACCGGGCCAGGAATGAGGGCGTTGAACGAACCGTACCACTCGAATCCTTCCTGCCAGTGCCAGGCTATGTTGAAACCGGTGCTGGGCAGAATGTTGCGATGACCAAGCGTGACGTTTGTCTTGAAACGGGGTGTATTGAAAGCCGCTACGTTGTTAGGATCGGCGTTACGGATATTGAATGCCGACCAGGTACCGTTGGCCCCAAGCTGATAGCCGCTGCCGGTACGGTAAGTCAGGCCAAGCGTAGCGCCCTGCGCCGACACCTTGTCGGGGGCGTTGGTGTACAACTGAAACGCCTGTGTCCGCCCGTTCAGAATGTCCTGAGCTGCTGCCGCGCTGGGTTTGCCGTCGGACCCTAGTACTAGGCTAGCCGGACGCAGCACCACCGTGTTCAGAATGAAGTTGGTATAGATGCAGTAGTAGTAATTGGCGTCGACCGACAGCCGACTGGTCAGAATGCCGCGATACCCTACTTCGAAGCTATTGATCCGCTCGGGAGCGATGTAAGGCACATTGGCCTGTTGCAGTTTGTCTTTGTTGTTGAGCACCGCCTGTTGCGGTCCGATCTTGTTCACGTCGGCCCCAAACCCAGCCCCGAACTGATTGACGCTGGCGGACGTGTACGAATTTTCGTACACGTTCATGCCCGCGCTGTTGCTGGGCGCACCGCCCAGAATCGTGATGGGTCCAACGTTGAGTTTGATGAACTGATCCGACGGTGTAGGGTTGCGAAAGCCCGTCTGGTAGCTTGCCCGGAAATGGTGGCGATCGATGGGTGAGAAAACGGCGGAGGCACGTGGCGTAAAGTACCCCGCGAAGTTCTGGTTCTTGTCGTACCGGCCTGACACCGTTAGTTTAAGCTTGTCGGCCAGTAATGCTTTGCTTATCTGCGCAAACGCACCGTATTCGTGGTATATAATCCGCCCGCCTTTGTCGTCGAAGAGCGTGCCGTTGGTAAACAGGCTGTATTGCCGGAAATTGCCGCCTACCAGAACATCGGCGACGTTGCTGAGCGCCGACGTCAGGTTGTACTGACCATCGGCATGCCACATACTCGTCAGGCTAAGGATACCTGCGCCCGACAGTCCCTGAATACCGATCAGCCGACTTTTCTGTGCATCAAATTCGGGTGTGCCGGGGAGAAGCCGCCCCTGGTCGGCGAAGGCGCGGGCGGCCGTTTGGTCATTGGCGCTTACTGTAGTGATGGTGCCGTTATAAGCCGCTGTGTACCGGCTAAACCAGGTGTCGTCGGCCTTGTCGGGCGTTACGGCATTCCCATTCAGATCGCGTACCCATGTCCGGTTGAGCTGCTGCCCCAGCGAGCGCGTATTATACGAGTTGTGTGAGTTCTCGGCATTGCTGTACCAGCGGACAAAAAACCGGTTGCCACGCAGCTCCAGCCGGTGCTGGGTTAACGAAAAGCCATTCACCGAAAAGCGATTGGAGCCCGTATAATTGGCAGTTCCCTTGGCGTAGTTGAATGCGTAGATGGCTTCCAGACCCGGTGTGATCCGGTAATGAAGTGCACCGTTCAGCTTCAGGCTGTAGACATTGTAATCGGTCAGGTCTTTCTCCAGATAACCCGTCCGCGACACCTGCCCGGCCCCCGACAGCGTTCGTACGACTTCATCGCCGTAGATATTGAGCCCATTCCGGGCCGGATTCTGCGACCCCCTCTGCTCGGCGGGCGTGGCCTGGTTGACGTCGCTATAATCGGTTGCAAACCAGTCGAGTCCCCACATATACGAGGCATTCAGCTTGAACGCGAAGCGGTTACCGAAGGCTTTAGCGTACCGAATGGCGTGGTCGTTATACAAGGCAGGGCCTGTAGCCGGGTCGCTGATGTGGTTGACGCCTACTTTGGCTTGCACGCTTAATCCCTGATATGTAAACGGGTCTTTGCTCGTCATGAGTAATGCGCCGTTGAAAGCCGCCGGTCCGTACAGAGCCGAAGCTGCGCCGGGGACGAGTTCGACACTTTCTGCGTCCAGATCGCTCAGGCCAAACATGTTGCCAACGGAAAAGCCGAAGCCGGCGGGCTGATTATCGACCCCATCGACGAGTTGCAGAAACCGGCTGTTGCCCGTACTAGCGAACCCCCGCGTGTTGATCTGTCGATACGTAAGGCCACTCGTGACCATATCGACGCCTTTCAGGTTATTGATTCCTTCGTAAAAGGTTGCGGACGGCGTTTCGCGAATGCTGCGAACGTCCATTTTCTCGATTGTGACCGGAGCTGTGATTAGTCGCTCTTCCAGGCGGGATGCGCCCACGACGACTTCGTTCAAATCGCTGGTAACGGGGTTTAGCCGGATCGTCAGTGGCGTGCCTGTTGTCGGTACGGAAACCGTCTGCGGTTCGTAGCCGACCATCGAGATACGGAGCATCGGGGTTCGGCTGCGGATAACAGACAGGCTAAATACGCCGTTATTATCGGTTACGGTACCGGCTGCTCGTCCGGTTGTGACGACTGAGGCACCGACCAGCGGTTTATTCGTGACAGGATCTGTCACCGA
>JAKONH010000012.1 GCA_022702045.1 Spirosomataceae bacterium | reverse complement strand
CGAGACAACGACGGACGGCATTCTGGCGCATCACAGCCGGGTACTGGCCAACACCATTCAACTTGTTGACGCTGTACCGGTCTCAACATATTCCCAACTTCGGCAGGTCCTGCCAACAGTGAAGTTGGTACAGGTTATCCACGTCATCGATGAGCGTAGCGTTTCCGAAGCGCTTGCGGCCGTGGCCAACGGTGCCGATGCGCTATTACTTGATTCGGGTAATCCGAACCTGACCGTGAAAGAATTGGGCGGTACGGGACGCGTACACAACTGGCAGATCAGCCGGACCATCGTCGCCCAGTCGCCAGTACCTGTTTTTTTGGCCGGTGGCCTCAACTCGACCAACGTTCGGGCCGCGGTCGAGCAGGTTCAACCCTTCGGTCTGGACATTTGCAGTGGTGTTCGCACCAACGGCCAACTCGACGCCGACAAGTTGCGAACGTTTATGGCTCAAGTACAGGGTTAATGAATAAACCGTATAAAAAAAGGTGACCCGGATTCGGGCCACCTTTCTGCATTACCGGTACGTTACTGGCTGTCCAGATTAGCCAATCACGATATCTTTCGCTTCGGCTTCTTTCACCGCCACTTTGGGTAGCTCTACCCGCAGTATACCATCGGTATAGCTGGCTTTGATCTGCTCGGCATCAACGTTTTTAGGCAACTGGAAGCTGCGCTCAAACTGACTCGTGCTGAACTCCTGACGGGTGAATTTCTCCGTATTTTCTTCGGTGTTGTTTTCCGACTTGTAAGAAATAGTTAGCTGGTTTTTCAGCACCCGAACGTTCAGATCTTCTTTTTTCAGACCGGGAGCGGCCAGAGCCAGTTCAAAAGCATGTTCCGTTTCTTTCACGTTAACGGCCGGTACACTTGGCAGGCTGTTTTGATAACGGCTAATGACCGGGCGGCCATACTCAGCAGCTACGTTGAACGGATTGAAGAAGGAAGGCATACGGTTATAGCGAACAAGGGTTGACATGGCTTTTACTGTTTTGTTTGTTGTTTATCGTTCTGTTTCGAACACATTTCTTTATTTACAAACAGCGTACCACGCCTTGAATTAAATCATATAGTGACTTTTTGTCATAAAAACCCACCACAGTATAGCTAATTTATGACAAAATGTCTCTCTTATAGTAATGAACATGATACTATTGACACGATTTTTCGCGACACATACATACTTTCTGGACAAGTCGCCGTCTAAGAACTCGTTACGGCAGTCAATGGCCTGACAAAGCCATCTATTGTCTCGTTCTTGGCGGGTAGCACGCTAGCCGTAACTCAGTTTTAAATCAATCTTTAACGAGTTATGTACCAGCTTTATCGAGTGACAGTTGCCTTGTCAATCACATTGTTCTGCCATCTGCCATCCATCCACGCGCAGAAAACAGCTGCCGACTATTTTGACCTAGGGCTATCCAAAAGCAAATCCGGTGATTTTACGGGGGCACTTCAGGCCTTTAATACTGCGATTACAATGAATCCTGAAAACGGACCAAGCTACTACAACCGGGGTCTTGCCAAAGCAACTTTACGTGATCATCGGGGAGCCATCCTGGACTACGACAGAGCTGTTGAGATCAACCCGAAAGATGGTATGGCTTACCTGAGTCGGGGTATTAGCAAAAGCCGGCAAGACGATCATCGGGGTGCACTACCCGATTTCAGTCGCGCTATTGAGCTTAACCCTGGCGACGGGCTATCTTATTACAGCAGAGGTGTCAGCCGGTCCCGGCTGGGTCAGGAACAACTTGCACTAGCCGACTTTTCCAAAGCTATCGAACTTGAACCCACCAATGCACAATATCATTACATGCGGGCTATCAGCCGGCAACAGATCAATGATTTTGCGGGTAGCCTGACCGACCTCGATCAGGTTGTTGAAAAGATGCCGAAGCGGGCGCAGGCCTACGCCAGCCGGGGGCATGCAAAAGTAGAACTGCAGGACTTTACCGGCGCACTCGCCGATCTCAATAAAGCTATCGAACTAAACCCGGAGGATGGTGAGTCGTTCTATTACCGTGGTTTTGCCAAAAGTAAGCTGGAGAATTACAAGGAAGCCATCGCCGACTTCGATCAGACCATTACCCAGCATCCACTCAATTACAATGCTTACTACGGACGAGGGTTATGCCGCAGCAAACTGGGCGATCAGAAAGCAGCTATACTGGACTTTACACAAGCTATCGAAGTTAACAATGCGCATCGTGTCGACCCAAAAACACTAGTTTATCCAGGCCGTATGACACGCGAAAAACTTGATCAGCTGCGCGATGTCGTTGCCAACACAATGTCTATCAATTCACTATCACCCGACCGGTCGGAAGCTTACCTGGGGCGGGGTATCAGTAAAATTCAGCAGGGCGACAGCCGAGACGCACTACTGGACCTAAATCGATCAATCGAGTTTAACCCTGCTTATGTCGATGCTTACTTCACACGAGCTCTCCTCAAGTCGGCGCAGGGCGATCAGCGAGCAGCGATGATTGACTGCAACACAATCATTCGCATTAAGCCCGGCCATGCAGAAGCTCATTATCTCCGGGGTCTGATCCAATATGCGCTTGGTGACAATAACACGGGTTGTCTGGACCTGTCGAAAGCCGGCGAACTAGGATACACCCCCGCTTATAAAGTCATCAGTGAATACTGTAACTAAGTTTTTTTAGACAGGATTATAGCCGGCCCGCCCGGCTATAATCCTGTCTATTTACGCTTATTCGAAGCGCAGGTGCTTCACCGAATCACCCGATGATTCAAGTTCGATTAAGGCGTCGATACCAATTTCGAGGTGCTTATTGACGAACTGCCCCGTTACGCGTTTGTCGCTTTCTTCAGTTTTTACCCCTTCCGGCACCAGCGGGTTATCCGACACCAGCAATAGCGCCCCGTGGGGAATTGAGTTGGCAAAACCGACGGTGAATATTGTGGCCGTTTCCATGTCGATAGCCAATGCCCGAATTTCACGCAGGTAGTCTTTGAACACCTCGTCGTGTTCCCAGATGCGCCGGTTGGTGGTGTACACCGTGCCGGTCCAGTAGTCGAGTTCGTACCGCTTGATCGTTGATGATACAGCACGCTGTAGACGGAACGAAGGCAGCGCCGGAATCTCCGGACGCATATAGTCATTGCTGGTTCCGTCGCCACGGATGGCAGCAATGGGCAGAATCAAATCGCCCAGCTGCGTCTTTTTCAGCCCACCGCATTTACCCAGAAACAGCACGGCTTTCGGACTGATGGCCGACAGCAGATCCATGACGGTAGCGGCCATCGGGCTACCCATGCCAAAGTTGACGATGGTGATGTTGTTGGCTGTAGCCGTCTGCATCGCCCGGCCCCGCCCCTGTATCTCGACACTAAATTTCTCGGCAAATAGCTCGACGTAGTTGATGAAGTTAGTTAGCAGAATGTATTCGCCAAACTGGTCGGCGGGTGTTCCGGTGTAGCGTGGCAGCCAGTTGGCTACGATTTCTTCTTTGGTTTTCATAGATACAAAGAGCGAAAGAATGAACAAGTGAAAGAGCGAACAGGTAAAAACTGAAGCGAAAAAGTTGATCGTTTATCGGTCACTCGTTTACTCATTCGCTCTTTCACGCTTTATATTCGTGTATGGTTACGCTAAATCTACCGGCGTTTGCGCACAAAACTAAGCAAGTCGACGGCAAGGGGTATATTTTCGATTTATTACGTCGGAAGTACGTCCGGCTCTCGCCCGAAGAGTGGGTTCGGCAGCACATTGTCAACCTGTTGCTGACGCATTATGCGTATCCGAAGGCGTTGATTCGGTCGGAGGGCGGGCTGGTGCTTAACCAGACGATGAAGCGGACCGACGTCATGGTCTACGACCGGAAGGGACAGCCGTTTTTGATTGTTGAATGCAAGGCACCGCACATAGCTCTCAGTCAGGCTGTGTTCGATCAGATTACCCGGTATAATCACGTTCACCGGGCTCCGTACGTGGTGGTGTCCAATGGCCTGACGCACTATTGCTGCGGTATTGACCACGATACAGCGCAGGTGCGCTTTCTCGATGATTTTCCGGCTTACGAATCGATTGCTGACTAGCACAGGTCTTTATTAAAACGAAAAAGCAGCAAACATAGCTGTCTGCTGCTCCCGCGTTTCAGTGTGAAAGGCCCAATCACGAACTGACTGCGCATTCAGTCGGCCGGGCTTCCATCCTGCCAGTCCTACTGTTCGGTGTGGTTACCGTACATTCTTTCTTTGTAGGTGGCTTTGATGACTTCGGTGCGACGCTTTACCGATGGTTTCTGGAAAGCTGTCCGCGAACGCAGTTCCCGCAGTACGCCCGTTTTCTCGAATTTCTTCTTGCAACGCTTCAGCGCCTTGTCGATCGACTCGTTGTCTTTGACGTTAATAATAAGCATTGTTGTAAAAAGTCTGTTTTAGCTAAAACCGGACGGCAAAGATAATAGATTTGCAAGCATGAAGCAAGCCATTATTGACTTAGGAACCAATACGTTTCATTTACTGATCGCAGACCGGCAGAATGGACACCCGGAAACTTTATTTCGGGAGAGTCGCCCCGCCCGGATTGGTCAGGCTGGCATCAATCAGGGCATCATCACGGAAGAAGGTATCGGCCGGGCGCTCGACGTACTGACCTATTTCCGGCAAAAACTGGATGAATTCGGTGTCAGCGACGAGCAGGTACTGGCAACCGGTACGAGCGCCATTCGGGTCGCCCGCAACCAGGCCGAGTTCATCGAGCGTGTCCGGCAACAGACCCGCATCCCCATCCGGGTACTATCGGGCGATCAGGAAGCCGAATACATCTACCAGGGTGTGCGAGCCGCTGGAGCCCTCTCCGACCAAACCGCCCTCATCATCGATATCGGTGGGGGGAGCGTCGAGTTTATCCTGGGCAATCAGTCTCGCATCTTCTGGAAGCAGAGTTTCGAGATCGGCGGACAGCGCCTGCGCGAACGCTTCATGACCGCAGACCCCATCTCGGCTGGCAGTATCCGTCGGCTAACCGACTATTTCCAGGAACAGCTATTATCACTGGCCAATGCTGTGCATCAGTACCAACCAACGGTACTGGTCGGTTCGTCGGGCTCATTCGATACGCTGATCGACATGTACTACATGCATGAGAAAGGCCGATTGCCCGATCTGGACCAAACGTCGTTTACGCTGCCTGTTGCGGAGTTCTACCGGGCTTACAGCCTGCTGACGACACGTAACCACGATGAGCGCATGCAGCTACCGGGTATGATCGAACTGCGCGTCGATATGATCGTGGTCGCCGTCTGCCTGATCGATTTTGTACTCAAGCAGTATGCAATCAACCAGATTCGCACATCGACGTATTCATTGAAAGAAGGAATTTTGAGCAGCCTCGATTAGCACGACCATGACCGAACACCACCTGACCGTAGCACGCACGGCCCGTTACTACACGCTCGGCACCTTCACCGACCAGACGCGCCGTGTCTGGTTTTGTCTGCACGGGTTTGGTCAATTGGCAACTTATTTCAGTCGGAAGTTTACAGGATTGCTTGATGAAAAGACGTTCGTAGTAGTACCGGAAGGATTATCCCGACTGTATCTCGACAACACCTACACGCGTATCGGTGCGTCGTGGCTGACGCGCGAAGACCGCGACGCGGAGATTGGCGACTTCGTCAATTACCTCAATACGCTTTACGATCAATTTCTTACTGGGCAGTCGTCAGTTCCGTTGCATGTCACCGTGCTGGGTTTTTCGCAGGGAGCAGCAACGGCCTGTCGATGGATTAATAACGGGCACATTCACGTCGACCGGCTGATTCTATGGGCGGGCTACTTTCCGAATGGCCTCGTCGATCTCATCACCCCTACCCGGCTTGCGGCTGTCGAAACGCATTACATTTACGGCTCACAAGACGAACTGATCCAGCGCCTGCCCAACGCCGACACCTACATCGATCGGCTGAAGGCTGATGTACCCAACCTGCTCGTCACCACCTACGAAGGTGGGCATCGCGTCGAGCCAGCCGTTCTTCAAGCCATAGTCGGCTAGAATGATCGCATAAAAAAGGCCAGCACCGATAAGTCAGTGCTGGCCTTTTCACATATTCAATGTTCAACTGGCTAGTGCCGAATCAGCTTGACGGTCTGATGTTGCGTGGCCGTGTTCACCTTCAGGATGGTGATGGCCTGACGAGTCGAGACAGGAACCACTACGCGCTCTTCGGTTGCTGCCTGTGAAATCGACTGCTGATACAGCCGGTTGCCAGCCAGATCGGTCAGACTTAGCGCCACCGCCTGCCCTTCCGCACCACCAATTACCACCTCGACCGACTCGCCAACTACCGGGTTACCCAGCACGATGACCGATAGGCGACTACCTGCTTCAGCGACAGCCTGACGCCCGTTCGCCGGGGTCGCACAAGCCGCCAGCCAGTTGAAGCGGTAGCTAACCGAACTGCCCCCCTGCGTAGCCGTCAGGGTGATGGCCGGGTTGTCGGTGTAGAGTCGTAGCGAGTAGGGCCCCGGTGCGGTAGTCGTAGCGAGTTCATTGGTGATGCCGAAGCTGATGGACTCACCAGTCAGCCCGGTGTAGACCGGCGAGAAGCTCAGCTGCCGCTCGCCCACGCTCAGCGTTTCGCAGCGCACGCCCGTCACCCCGGCGATCGTGAATACGCCCGGCGTGGGCGTTACCGGTGCCGCATCGACGCGCAGCAGCACACTACCAATGGCCTGCAACCCACCCGGATCAAGCGCCGTTACCTGCACCGTAGTCGTTCCCGGTTGCGTAGGTCTACCGCTGATACGGCTACCACTTAGTTGCAACCCATCGGGCAGGCCC
>JAKONH010000006.1 GCA_022702045.1 Spirosomataceae bacterium | reverse complement strand
CTGATGAAGCCGTCAGACCTGTACCGATCGCCCAGATTGGTTCATAGGCAATGACCACTTTGCCGAATTCGTCTGCCGACAGGTGAAACAGACTGTCCGTAATTTGTCCCTTCACATAGCCGACGTAATCACCGTTCTCGCGCAGTTCGCGCGACTCTCCGCAACAGAAGATTGGTGTCAGCCCGTTTTCTAGTACGATGTTCACTTTATCGGCCAGGGTGGCGTTGGTTTCGCCAAAGTATTCACGCCGTTCGCTGTGGCCCAGAATGACATACTCAGCACCAACCGACGCCAGCATGTGAGCCGACGCTTCTCCCGTATAAGCACCTTCTTTCTTCTCGTGGCAGTTCTGCGCACCTAGTTTAATCCGGCCTTCAGTCGGGATGTATTGCCGGGCGGTGGTCAGGTAAAGCGATGGTGGGCATAGTACGACGGTAACATCGCTGGTTACTTCATCCTGCACCATGTGAATCACCTCCGATAACAGCGCCTTAGCCTCATCAAGCGTCTTATTCATTTTCCAGTTACCGGCAACAATTTTCTTACGCATACGCAGGGGTTAATTTATTCACTAACAAGTACATACAAGTCCTGTCGCCAACGACAAACAGGCAATTTTGGCCCAAATTAGGGCTTTTCAGGCGAACCGGCCCGCTATGGGTAACCATAATTTTGCAGCTCGCTAAGCTACTGACGTATTTCTACGAATAAATCAGAGAACAAGCGCTTTATTGTTGTGTTTTTCGGATAAAAAATAAGTACATTCGAATACGAAACAACATTTACATGAAAACGCTGGGACTTGTCATCGGACTGCTTTGCTGCGGACTGGCTACACGCGCAGGTGATCCGCGCATGCCCGACCGCGACCGTTACGGATTCTTCCTGACGCAGAATCGTAAATGGACCCGAGTCCCGTTTCAACTGCACTCAAATCTGATCGTTGTTCCGGTACGCATCAATAATTCGGATACGCTCAACTTCATCCTCGATACGGGCGTCAGTCATACGATTATTACCGATCCGACTGTATTGCCACATAGTAAGACGAAAATGACGCGTCGGATTAAGCTGAGCGGGGCCGGGGAGGGGACAGGCTTGATGGCGAATATTGCGATCGATAACACGCTGAATATGGGTGGGCTACAGGCCAATCACCACAATGTCGTCATACTCGACGAAGATATTCTTAAGCTATCGGAATACGTTGGCACGCCTATACACGGCATCTTTGGCTACGAAGTGTTCGAGCACTTTGTGGTCAACATCGATTTTCAGCGTCGGGAACTTACGTTGATGAAGCCGGACAAATACCGGTACCATAAAAGACGCGGTGAGCAGGTACCGATTATCGTTCAGGACACAAAGGTGTATACCGACGCGTTGACCGTTTTCGACGGAGAAAAGTCGACTCCGCTGCGGGTAGTATTGGATACTGGGGCCGGCCACGCCCTCTTGCTCGACCACAGCCGTAGCGCCCCGGTGATGCAATTGCCCGAAAAAGTGATCCGGGCGCAGTTGGGTCGGGGACTGAACGGTGTCATCAACGGTAGCATGGGCCGTATTGGCAAGGTGCGCTTCGGAAGTTACGAATTGGCCAACATCCTGGCGTCGTTTCCTGACAGCATTGCTTACCGGGCTAAACTGATCGATATGCCGCAGCGGCAGGGAAACGTGGGTTGTGAGTTACTGCGTCGATTCAACGTTACGTTCAACTACCGTGACCAGTACATCGTCATGAAACCGGTGCGCCGAATGATGAGGGAGCAGTTTGAGCACGATATGAGCGGTCTCGAACTACGCGCAAAGGGCGACCGCTTCCGAAGCTACTACGTCGACCACGTTGCTGAAGGATCGCCCGCTCAACAGGCAGGACTGCACGAAGGTGATGAGGTGCTTTTTATCAATAAGAATTCGGCGAACGACCTGACAATAAGTGACATTTATAAACTTTTGCAGCAGGGTGAAGGACGGGAAGTTTCTTTTCTCATCCGGCGAAGTGGTCAGCTGATCGTAGCTGCTTTCGCGCTGAAACGTATGATATAACATGTTCGTAGTTTGTGGTTCGTAGTCATCGTAGGGAAAACCACGAATCATAAACTACAAACAATTAACTCACTACTCCATCTTATCCAGCTTGAAGCGGAATGTGGTGCCTTTGTCGACTTTGCTCATGACGGTGATTTTGGCTTTGTGGGCACTCAGGATATGCTTCACAATGGCAAGGCCCAAACCAGTACCGCCCCTATCCTTGGATCGGCTCTTCTCGACCCGGTAAAACCGCTCGAAAATTCGGCTCAGGTGTTCCGGTGGAATACCGGGTCCGTCGTCGCGCACCGACACAATAATGTGCTTTTTGTCTTCCTCCAGGCTGACCTGAACGCGCCCGTTTTCGTTGCCATACTTTATGGCATTTTCAACTAGGTTCGTCATGACCTGCCGAATACGTTGATTGTCGGCTTTTACCAGGGCCGGGGCGGGCAGGGACGTCCGCAGGCGAAGCGTTGTTTGCTTGGCTTCGGCAATATCTTCCAGCTGATCGAAAATCTCCTGTGTAATCAGCTTCAGATCGACCCGCTCGAAATTCATCTTGAGTTCGCCCGTTTCCAACTGCGAGAGCGCCACCAGGTCTTTTACCAGCGCATCAAGGCCGTCGAGGCTCTTGGCGGCCTTCGACAGAAACTTATCACGTACCCGCTCATCGTCGACGGCGCCGTCGATCAGGGTATGAATAAAGCCCTGGGCCGCGAAAATGGGGGTTTTTAGTTCGTGTGATACGTCGGCCAGAAACTCGCGTCGGAACTGCTCGAGCCGTTTTAATTCTTCAATCTCTTTCTGCTTTCTCGTGACGTAAACGAAGAATTCAGCATTAAGCTTTTTAAATGGATTGTCATCGCGAATGACAGCTTTACGGGATAGGCTGAAGTCTCGGATTTTCAGTTGCCGAATCGTTTTGTACATCTTATCGACTTCCCGATAAACGAGCAGTTCGATTGCATACAACACCAAAAAAAAGGAGATAGCGAAGCTGGAAAGCCCCACTACAAACAACATACTATCGGTTACGCCATCAACGAACGTCAGAAAGACGACCGGCACGACCGAGATAAGGCAGGCTAGTAAGAAAGCAATAACGCGGGGACTGAGGGACATTATTGAATGAGCAAATAAGTGAATGGTTGAATGAGCGGATAAAATTCGGTTAGTCGCTCTCCAATAAAAATAGCCTACTGCACAGGCGCCCAATTATTCACTCATTCAATAATTCGCTCATTCACTCATTTTGATCAGTGAACATGTACCCGACACCTTTCAGCGTACGGATATGAGTGTCGCCGATTTTTTCGCGCAGTTTCCGAATGTGAACGTCGACGGTACGCTCTAGTACGTAGATGTCGGCACCCCATATTTTCTGGAGCAGTTCTTCGCGACTAAATACCTTGTTAGGGTGTTGCGCCAGGAAGAATAACAGTTCAAACTCCTTCTTTGGGAGAATAATCGATTTCTCGCCCTGACTGACGGAATAATTTTTCCGGTTGATTAACAGATCAGCGATGATAATCTGCTCACCCGGATCGGCCTTCTGGGCTTCCCGGCGGAACAGTGCGTTGATGCGACTCATTAACGCCCGAGGCTTGATCGGCTTCGTAATGTAATCGTCGGCTCCTACGTCGAAGGCAGCTACTTCCGAATATTCTTCCGAACGCGCCGTCAGATAAAGGATATATGTCTGCCGTAGTTCGGGAATTTCGCGCAGTTGCCGCCCCGTTTCGATACCGTCGAGATGCGGCATCATAATATCGAGCATAACCAGCTCAGGGAAATACGTACGGGCTATGTCAAGCGCTTTGCGCCCGTCGGTGGCGGTGCGTACTTCATAACCTTCTTTTGTCAGATTGTACTCCAGCATCTCGACGATGTCGGCATCGTCATCGACGACCAGAATACGATGAAGTGGTTGGGCAGTCTTGCCAGCACTCATACAGCGCAGAATTGGTGGATACCAATACGAAACAAAAGCGATTGGTGCCCCGAAGTTAAACGGCTTATTGACAAGGTCATGAATCAGTAACGTATCCTTAACAAAAACTTAACAACTTGTGTACCAGACTATTCTTTTTAATGAATTGACTACCAGTAGTTTGCCGGCATAGTCGATCCGTATTTATACGCAAGTAATCAAAGCTGTAAAGGCGGTGCGGTTAAATTGAAAGTAAAACCATAACGATTTACAGAGATAGGCAGTTTATAAGCATAGTTGCATTTTTTCGCTATCAATATGAACAACCGATCACAGAACGTTGATCTTCCTTTTTATGCCAAGTTGTGTAGTATCCTTATTTCGATCGTTATCATCGTATACGGTTTACACACTCTCGAAGGCATACTGATTCCGCTTGTCTTTGCGATTCTGTTTTCGGTACTCCTCTTTCCCCTAGTACAGCGACTGGAAAACTGGGGTGTGCCCCGCGTACTGGCCATTGTTATTTGCTTACTTCTGGCGCTGGCCCTCGTATTGGGCCTTGGCTATGTAATCTCCATACAGATTCGCAGCTTCGCCGAAGTTGTACCCAAATTTGTGGAGCGAAGTACAGTATATGTCGACAGCTTACGGACGCTGCTTGACGAAAAATTCAATATTGACCGGCGGCAGCAGGGGGCTGAAGTAGAGAAATACCTAAACAAGGCAATGTCCCAGGGGGGTACTATCGTCACATCAACTTTACTCGCCACAACAAGCACGCTGACAGACGTATTTCTTGTCCTGTTGTTTGGCTTTTTCTTCCTGCTTTACCGGGACTTTTTCCGATCATTTTTCTATAAAGCGTTTGAGGACACACGGAAGTCGAAGATTGACGGTGTGATGGAGGGTATCTATACCGTCGTGAAAGATTATTTGGCTGGGCTGGTGCTGGTGATTCTCATTATCGGTACGATGATGACGGTCGGGCTGTTGATCCTGGGAATCGATTACGCTGTATTCTTCGGATTCTTCGGTGCCTGTCTGGTGCTAATTCCGTACTTCGGTATTTCGCTGGGATCGCTGCTGCCGGCGGCTTATGCATTGGTTACCGATGATAATCCGCTGAAAGCCCTAGCCGTAATTGGGTTGTTTCTTTTCGTGCAAATGCTGGAAGGAAACTTTATCACGCCTTACATCGTCGGTTCAAAAGTCAGCATCAATCCATTGGCGGCTATTGTGGTCCTGCTCTTATGGGAAAACGTTTGGGGACTACCTGGTCTGATTTTGGCGCTTCCGATGACGGCGATTATCAAAGTGATTTTCGATGCTGTCGACTCGCTCAAACCGTATGGTTTCCTGATTGGTGAAGCCGAAAAGCCTCGTCCGCCGATCCATAACTTGCAACAACTAGCTGACCAGTTGCCAAAGCGAGCCAAGAAGATTGGCGAAGTACAGGAGAAGGAATAGCCGATAAGCAGTTTACGACCGGGGCCTTGCGAGTCAGCTGCCATTAGTTGATTCATAAGGCCCCGGTTTTTGTTACTAGCCTAAAAATTTAGTGGGTCGAGGTTTTTGAAGTGGCCATTCATGCGGATGCGCTGCTTGGTACGCTCCATATCCGATACTACGGGTAACACGTTGTTGAGGTGTTGAATCAGGAAAAGCTGCCGCTCGGCTTCCGATTCCAGCAGCAGTACGTCGTACTCCTGGTCAATGGATAGACCAACTTTGTGCGCTACTTTATAGGAGAAGTTCTCATCGTCGGGATTATAGTCTACTTCGATCTGTAACAGAGCATATAATCGGTCGAGCCGATCGGTTAGTGCCTTCGTATGAGCGCTAAATCGGTCACCCAGTTCGACTGTATCGACATCGCCACCCGCATACAATTTACCCGCTATCGGATTCTCGAAATTGACCAGCCTGAAAATACCCACCCCTTTCGATTTGATGTCCATTCGGCCATCGGGATAACGTTTGTGTAGCGTTGTAACGTGCATCTCTGTGCCATAACCGGGCAGCTTGTTATTGATAAAAGCCGGAATGCCGAATGTCCGCTCCTCGTCGATACACTCGTTGATCAATTGCCGGTAGCGCGGCTCGAAAATATGCAGGTTTAGATCTTCGCCGGGATAGATGACGAGGTTGAGTGGGAACAGGGCTAACGTTTTTTCCATAACGTTGAAAAGGTACGGGTTTTCAGCTAAAAACCGCATCGGAAGCCAGAAACCGCACTTGACGAGTCCGCGCTTCTGCATAAATCGAATCAGCCAGGTAGCCAAGTCCCGCCACATCGGACGTGCAGTCGGTGACGACAACCAGCTTTGCAACAAGCTCAGGTGCGAAATCAAGCAGTTGTTTCAAGCTGTTGGCCACGCAGTGCGATTTCGCTTCACCCATCAGGTATACAGTGTTGAAGCGGTTTAAATCAGCGATTAGTGTTGTATTTAGCTGCGTCTCGGGTACAGCTGGGGCGGGAATCTGCGCCTGGAAAATGCCGAAATGTTCGGTCAGTGTATATAACCCTTTCTGCACGGCAACATAGTCGCGATCTCGTGCGTGTGTCCAGTTGCGCAGGGCCATCAACAGCGTATCGTGCAGGGCGGCTCCGTGCGAACCCAGCAGACAGTGCTCGGGCCAGATCAGGTGCTGAAACTGCCCGCCAGTCTCCAGTGCGTGTACATACTGCCTAGCTTTCTCGAACTCGAAACGGGGTACCCACCGCCCATTATCGATATCAGCCCCGCTGATGGGCGTGAACGGAGCCGGATGATTGCCTGATGCGTCGTGCCAGAACAGCGGATGCGCAATGTCCAGCACATGATGTGTGTCCAGCGTCACGACGATGTGGTCGATCTGTTGCGAATGCTGTTCAATCAGGTGCGCCATTCGCTGCACATCCTGTTCCGCACCCGGCACAAACAGCGCCCCATCGGGATGGCAGAAGTCAAATTGCGTATCAATAATCAAAAAAGCGTTGCTCATAAAGTGATGGTTTTTTGTAGAGACCGCACCGGCGTACCGGCGATCCTTCGGTGCGGTCTCTACCAGAAACGTATTAAAAACGCCCCATTTCGATACTACGCAATCCGTCGTTGCTAAGCGCCTGTACACCGGTGAGTAGGTCTGCAAAGCGTGGGTCGGAGGTAAGCCCACGGTGGTAGCGACTGTAGATCTGCTGCATGACGACCGCGTTTTTGAACAGGCCGAAAATATAGTAGTAAAGCAAGTTGGATACGTCTTTACCGCTACGTTCGCTGTAGCGTTGGGCGAATTCCTGCCGGGTTAGGTTGCCGGGTAGGTGGGTGAGGTTGAAGGAGCGTCGAAACGCACTATCACCTACTTCCGACCAGTATGAAAGGGCCGTTCCAACGTCCATCAGCGGATCGCCAACGGTACACATCTCCCAGTCGAGGAGGGCGCGAACGTCGGGCAGAAAATCGGGATTGAGAACAACGTTATCGTATTTGAAATCGTTGTGCAGCAGCGTCGGCGGGGGCGATACCGGCAGGGCGTCAACCAGATAGCGGAATAAGGCGTCGATTGCGGGAACATCGTTAGTTTTCGACGCTTCGTAACGGCTGTACCATCCCGCAACTTGTCGCTGCACATAACCGTCTGGCTTGCCCAGTTGCTGTATCCCAGTTTGGTGAATATCAATGGCATGTAATGATACCAGCGTGTCCACCATCGACTGCGACAGGCGGTGCATGGTCTCTGGCAGGAGACTTAATGTAGAAGCCATGTCAGCCCGTAGAATTACCCCCGCCACCCGCGTCATGATGTAGAATGGGTAACCCAGTACTGATTCATCGTCGCAGTAAGCAATTGGCGTGGGAATCTGTTCGTAGCCTGCCTGTTGTAACAGGGCCAGCACCCGAAATTCTCGACCCATGTCGTGCCCACCCTTGATCGTTTTAGCGCCAGCCGGTGGTCGGCGCAATACGTAGGCCCGGCCGTCGGCGGTTGTCAGCGCGTAAGTCAAGTTGGAATAGCCACCCGGAAACTGTTCAATCGTAGCAAGCTGACCAATATCGGGGGCGTGCCCGCTAAGGTAAACCTGCAAAGCTACCTGATCCAGTTGTTCGCCGGGCCGGACTGTTGTGGGCGAATCCGGAGTCATTCGTCGTGACGATTAATGGTTAATTTAGGTTTACGGGTGTCGAGACCATAACTTTTTAGAATGCTACGTGCCAGTGCGGTTTTATGCACTTCATCGGCCCCGTCATAGATGCGGGCACCCCGTTCATGCCGGTAATACCACGGTAAAACGATATCATCGGTGATACCCATCGCGCCATACGTTTGAATCGCCCGATCGATTACGGTCAGCATGACGTCGGCCACGAAAAACTTGATTTCCGAAATCTGATCGCGAACGGCCGCAGCCCCCCGTTGATCAATGTTGTGGGCCGTTCGAAGCACCATTAGCCGGGCAGCATCGATTCGAGAGCGGCTCTCCGCGATCCAGCCCTGCACAAACTGCTTTTCGCCCAGCATGACACCGTCTTCCAGTTCGCGGGTGGCCGCTCGCCGGCACATCAGGTCCAGACACCGTTCACTGATACCAATCCAACGCATACAGTGGTGAATCCGACCGGGTCCCAGCCGTTCCTGTGCCAATGTAAATCCTGCCCCTTCTTCGCCAATCAGGTTGCCAAGCGGAACCCGCACGTCGGTATAACGTACCTCGGCATGACTACCCCAGTGATCAGACGGTTCGCCCATTATGCTAATGTTGCGCACTAGCTCGAAACCTGTCGTGTCGGTTGGGACCAGCAGCATGCTTGCCCGGCGATGAGGGGCGGCATCGGGGTTGGTTACAGCCATGACAATAGCAAACGTGGCTCCGTCTGCCGACGAGGTAAACCACTTGTGCCCGTTAATAATCCAACTGTCACCGTCTCGTTTGGCTGTTGTGCCCAGTCGTGTCGGGTTCGATCCGGCAAATTCGGGCTCCGTCATGGAAAAGCATGAACGGATGTGGCCTTCCGTCAACGGCTCCAGGTAGTGCTTTTGCAACGTGCCCGATGCGTGCCGGTGCAGCAATTCCATGTTGCCAATGTCCGGAGCCTGACAGTTAAAAGTGTAATGTCCAAATGGGCTCCACGCCAATGCTTCGCTGACCTGACCAAACTCGCACAGTGACAGTCCCAGTCCGCCTTCATCGATGCTATGTTGCAAACCCCACAAGCCTGCTTTACGCACGAGTTCACGCTTCTGGTCGAGTACACGAGCGACGGTTGAAAAATTGCCCGTCAAGTGTTCCGTTGTTTCAAGCGGTATCAATTCAGTTAAAACAAACTCGTGAATGCGCGGGACAAGCGCTTCGGTCTGCGAAGTAGCGAAGAGAGGTTCCATATACTACAATTGGGGGAATGAAACAGTCTCCGGCGACGCATTGGTTGCCGGAGATAAGTTGCTAGCTGTCTTTGCGATGTGGAATCACCGTCCAGCCTTTAGCACCGGGCATCTCTGCTGCTACAATGTCAGCGGCTACGGTTTCCAGATTTTCTTCATTTGTTGTGAAAAACAAACTACGTGGCTCATCGGTCCCGGTAGTTCGTACTTCATAATACTCGTTGTGATGCTCGATAGCATCTCGTTCGACAAGTTGGTAGTCGGCCATGATTGACAGGTAGTAAGTTAAC
>JAKONH010000001.1 GCA_022702045.1 Spirosomataceae bacterium | reverse complement strand
TAAGAATTTTTTAATTGACGACTGCATCATATGAAGCGATTGATCCCGTTTATGAATCGCGACGCAAGTTACGGCTCACCGTCCAAATCTCAAAGCTGGTGTAAAATATATATAGTACAAGAAAGTCGAAAACGAAGGTACGCCGGTCGGCGACACCCCGATACAGAAAAAAGCCGACGAACGCCAGCGACAGTACCAGCCGCGCTACCGTTGCCCCTAGATACATCGGTACGAATTGTTCCCGATCACCCTGTAAACCAAGATCGACCAGACGGTGCAGCAGAAAGCTAACGCTGAGAAAAAAAACCAGCATCGCTTTCCATGACGGGTGCAACCACGCTACCTGCATGTAACGCTCGGCTATGAAAAATACAATTGCTAAAGCGATTGTGACAAGTGCGGTACGAAGCATTGACATTAGTTTGTGGTTTGTCGTTCGTAGTTTGTCGTTCGAGCTTACTGGATAGATGCTGGCTGCATCAAGGAAAATCACGAACAACGAACCACAAACCACAAACTTATCTTGTTAACTGCTTAATAAATAGGTAGAGCGATGCGCCTATAGCGGTGAGCGACAGTACGATGGTCCAGATGTGGCGCGGGTTTTGCTGCCACTCATCAAGTTTCAGCCCGACCCAGACACCAAGGCCGATGGTACCAAGCATCTGAAAAGCAATACCACTGTATTGCACAAAAGACTTGCTCTTCTCGGCCGTGTTCTTCAGCGAATCGTTGTTAGCTGGTCGGCGGGGTTGATCGTCAGGCTGGTTTTCCATCGAATTAGGCATTGGTATACAGTCGGTCGGGCAAAATTCGTTAATTTGAGCTAACGTTGCATATAGCCAGCTTACCCGGCAACGTTTTGAATGCAGATAAGCCACGCGTCGCTAGTTGAATGGTTCGTTTTAGGTATTCGTCTTTTCTTCTGTTATCAACAGTCGTTGGCCTGTTGAGCGGTCTGTTATCCTGTTCGCAGTACAGTACGAAATCTGTCAGCAAAGGATATCATAACCTGACAGCGCATTACAATGCCTACGTGATCGCCCGCGACGAACTCGAGCAGGCCGAAGCAACGCTGTTCAAAACCCGTCAGGAAAATTACAGTCAGGTGTTGCCTATTCTGCTGCCCGTCGATTCAACAAAGAGTCAGGCGGTGAAGCAGTTTCTCGATGACGCCATCAAAAAAGCATCGCTTATTCCTGAACGACATCAGAATAGTAAATGGCTGGACGATGCCTATATTCTCATCGGTCGCGCCCGACTGCTTAAGCAGGATTTACCCAACGCCATCGAGGTATTTAAATACGTTAACACGAAGGGGGCCAATAGCGATGATAAGCACACAGCGCTTGTCTGGCTGATGCGAGCCTATGTCGAAGCAAACGATTATGCCAACGCGCAAAACGTCGGTGAATACCTCCGGGCGCAAACGCTCAACAAAGCCAACACGCGGGACTACTACCTGACCAATGCCTACCTCAACGAGCGGCAAGGCAAATACGCCGTTGCGGCTGCCATTCTGGAAGCAACGTTTCCGGTACTACCCAAGAATGAGGTGACCGCCCGACTGCATCTGATCGCCGGACAGTTATACGATGTTTCGGGGCAACCAGCCAAAGCCGTTACTCAATATAAACAGGTAGCCAAAAGCCGACCCAGCTACGATCAGTTGTTCTACGCTAATCTCTACGCGATTCAGAGCAAAGGCTTATCAAGCGATATTCAGGAAGCGGCCAACTCAGAACGAACGTTTGAGACGATGCTCAACGACCGCAAAAACGCGGACCTGAAAGACAAGATTTACGCAACCATGGGGCTACTGGAAGTACGGAAAGGAAACATCGATAAGGGTATCGATTATTACCGTCGTGCCATTCAGTCATCACCTTCCTCGACACAGGTGCCGTATACATATCAGGAAATTGGTCGGCTGTTCGATCAGAAGAAGGGGGATTATGCGCAGGCAAAAGCGTATTACGACAGCGCGTTAGCACAATTTCCTCGTCAGTCGGCCGATTATGCGGCCCTGCTCACACGCCGAAACACGCTTGACGAGTTTGTTCAATATAAGAATACGATTTATACCGAGGACAGTCTGCTGCGTCTGGCGAAGCTCCCCCCGGCCGAACTAAACAAAGTAATCGACGACGCGATTCGGCGTCGTGAGGAAGCCGACAAAACACAGGTAGCACTGGCCCAACAGATTGCGGACCGGGTCTCGGGCGGGGTCGCCAGCATACCGGGAGCTACCAACTCCGACCTGGCTCCCGATCAGCGTTGGGTACTGTACAATCCAGTAGCGCTTAGCCAGGGCCGGCAGGAATTCCAATCGCGCTGGGGAAACCGACCGCTTGAAGACGACTGGCGCCGTAGTACCAAACAAGCGTCGGATGCTGTTGCCGGCACGGGTAGTCCACTCAATGGCGAATCGCTGGCCAATAGCATCAACCCCAATGCTCCCCTGGCTCCGCAGGATGCCGCTAATGGTACGCCTGTTATTGGTGGTCCGATATCTGCCAATCAGGCGCAGCGCGACGCCATGCGCGCTAAAATTCCGTTCACCGCCGACGGGCAGCTACAGGCCAACCAACGCGTGGAAACGGCGCTGTATAAGCTGGGTAAACTCTACAAATTTCAGTTCAATCAGCCTGCTGACGCAATCAGCACGTTTGAGCAGTTACTGAATCGCTATCCGAATACCATTCAGAAACCGGAAGTCTATAACCTGTTACACCTGTCGAATGAGCAGTTGGGTAAAACGTCCCCCTGGAAAGATCGTTTACAGACGGAGTTCCCCAACACGACCTATGCACGACTGACGGGTCGTACTGCCGCTCAGGGCAGCGACGCAGAAGCGCGGGCATTGGCCGTTTACACGCAGATTTACGACCTTTACAAAGAAAACAACCTGACCGAAGCACTGGCCCGCGCTGACAAAGCCCTTGGTGATTATGCCGGAACGAAAATCAGCGACAAGCTGGCGTTGCTCCGCGTGCTGCTGGTTGGTAAGTTACAGGCACCTGATTCGTACCGGCAGGCACTCAGCGAATTTATCCGTGATTTCCCGGGGAGTCCGCTGCTATTTCGCGCCAAGGAAATGCTGGCGGCTGTAAATCAGGTTAAAAAATAGTTTGTGGTTTGTGGTTCGTGGTTCGTGTAGCAGTAGCTAACAACGAACCACGAACCACAAACCACGAATCACAAACTCACCCATAAAATGTTTGATTTTGCAACCGGTCGGTACAAGAGCCTGATTCGAAACCTGTGGCGGTTCGCGCTGCTAGGTGTTGGCTTACTGGTACTGTATATAGTGGCCGTCAGTTATAACTTCCTCTGGTTGTTTGGGGGGATGCCCAGTCTGAAAGCCCTCGAAAACCCGCAGAGTGAAGTAGCGTCAGAAGTATATACGGCCGACAATCAACTGCTGGGAAAGTACTACACGGAAAACCGGACACCCGTCGAGATTACGCAGGTGTCGCCCAACGTGACATCGGCTCTAATTGCAACGGAAGATGCCCGTTTCGTCAAACACTCCGGCATTGATCCCCGCTCCTTTTTTCGGGTGATTAAAGGGATCGCGACGGGCAACAGTAGCTCGGGGGGCGGTAGTACGCTGACACAGCAGGTCGCGAAAAACCTGTTCGACACGCGGGGTGAAAAGCTGCGGGGTGCGCTGGGTAACATCCCGGTTCTGAAAACGGTCATCGAAAAGACCAAGGAGTGGATTCTGTCGGTGCGACTGGAGCGAAATTATACCAAGCAGGAGATCATGATGATGTACCTGAACACGGTATCGTTCGGTAACAACACCTTCGGTATTAAAACAGCGGCAAAGACTTACTTCGATAAAGAACCCTGGAATCTGAACGTTGAACAGGCGGCCCTACTGGTTGGTATGCTCCAGAATCCGTCGCGCTACGATCCCCGCATTTTTGAAGATCGGGCGATTCAGCGTCGCAACGTCGTGTTGAGTCAGATGCAACGGTATGGCTTTCTAACGCTCGATCAGGAAGCGCTGTACCAGAAGAAGCCGCTGAAACTGGATTTCAGCGTTGAGAACCAGAACACAGGGATGGCTGCTTATTTCCGTTCGGTCATTCGCGACGACATCAAGCGCTGGATCAACGAATACAACGAAGAAAATCCAGGTGCCGAGCTTGACCTCTATACCAGCGGGCTGCGCATCTACACAACGATCGACTCCCGCATGCAGACATACGCGGAAGAAGCCGTGATGACGAACATGCGCGATCAGCAGCGGAAATTTTACGAACACTGGCGTGGCCGGAATCCGTGGGTAGCTCCCCGGCGGGTAGGTAAGCGGGTAGTGTACGACGAAATTCAAAACTTCATTGAAGGCAAGGCTAAGCAGACAACCCGTTACAAACAGTTAAAAGCGGAGTTAGGCAGCGATGATAAGGCAATCTGGGCCGAAATGCGGAAGCCGCACAAGATGAAAGTGTTTGTGTATGGCGGGCGTCGTAATGAGAAAGATACGACGATGAGTACGCTCGATTCACTGCGCTATTACAAACGATTGCTCAATACCGGTTTTATGTCAATGGACCCCGAAACGGGCCACGTCAAGGCCTGGGTTGGGGGAATCAACTTCCGGCATATGAAGTTCGACCACGTCCGGCAAAGCCGTCGTCAGCCGGGGTCTACGTTCAAGCCGTTTATCTATTTGACTGCTATCGATCAGGGCTTTGTGACGCCGTGCACGCACCTGGTCGATCAGCCGACGACGTTCGCGCACGGAGAAGACAACAACAATGGTCCGGCCTGGACGCCCAAAAACTCGAACGGCCGATACAGTTACCGTGATTTGAGCCTGCGCGATGCGCTCGGTCAGTCGATCAACACGATCAGCGCGCAACTGATCAAAAAGACGCGGGCCGAAGCCGTTATCAAATACGCGCACGATTTGGGTATCCAAAGCAAATTGACGGACAACCCGACGCTTTGTCTGGGCACATCAGACGTATCAGTCTACGAAATGGTGTCTGCCTACTGTTCGTTTGCCAACGGTGGGCTGCGTGTCCGGCCCATGATTATCAGCCGAATCACCGACAAGAATGGTAACGTACTGAAAACGTTTACGGCCGATGCCAATCAGGTGATTAGTGCCAACCGGGCCTACGAAATGCTACACCTGATGCAGGCGGCTGTTGAGCCGGGTGGTACAGCCGCCCGACTGGCGGGTCAGTACAAGCTGATGGAAGGCGGTAATCAAATCGCGGCTAAAACGGGGACAACATCAAACTATTCCGATGCCTGGTTTATGGGCATGACACAACGGCTGGTATCGGGTGTTTGGGTAGGTGGCGACGATCGCTCAATTCACTTCCGCTCAATTGAGTTGGGGCAGGGCGGTCGACTGGCGATGCCTACCTGGGCCGTGTACATGCAGAAGGTCTACAAAGATCCGACATTGACGCGTTACAAGCCTGTTCCCTTCCGCAAGCCAAACGGCTTTAAGATCGATTGTGGCGGCTATCACATCGACTCCGCCAGTCGGTATGTTCCGCCTAAGGTAGTTGTCGAGGACGAAGACGAAATATTGCAGTAAAGCGGGTAAACTACTTGTCATATATTCTGCCTATAGAGTCATCAACTGGCAACAACATACATGATCTTTTGTGAATAAATAGGCATAGCCGTACTTTTGGGCGTCCCCCCCCTAACGCCCTGCATGAAGATTATTCTGGCTCCAGACAAATTCCGAGGTTCATTGACCGCTCGTCAGGCCGTAAATGCCATGGCCGAAGGTGTTCGTCTGGCGAATCCTACGGCTGAGTTGATTCAGCTTCCGCTTGCCGATGGTGGCGAGGGAACAGCCGGCATACTGACACTTGCGGCTGGTGGGCACTGGTACCCTATCACGGTACAAGACCCACTGGGACGCTCCATTGAAGCGGGCTTCGGCCTGACGCCCGACGGAAAGACGGCGTATATCGACATGGCTACGGCTTCGGGCCTGAATCTGCTGACCGAATCCGAACGTAATCCATTAAAAACCAGCACGTATGGCACAGGACAACTCATCGATCGAGCACTAAGAACAGGAGTTCGGCACATTGTCATGGGCATTGGCGGCAGCGCTACAACCGACGCCGGTATCGGCATGGCTGCGGCCCTAGGGTGGCAATTCCTCGACAAAGACAATCAGCCACTGACACCCATCGGCGAAAACCTGATCCGATTGCGAAAGCTGGTGCCGCCCGTCGAATCGAGCGTCGACGATGTTTGGTTTTCTGTCGCTTGCGATGTTCTGAATCCCTTGTATGGTCCTGACGGAGCAGCTTACGTATATGGTCCCCAGAAAGGCGCTACGCCGGAACAGGTAGCACAACTCGACGCCGGATTGCAGCAATTTGCGCGGGTTGTACGCAATCAGTTCGGCTACGAGCTAGGCGACTTACCTGGTGCCGGTGCCGCTGGCGGACTGGGAGCCGGTTGCTTATTTTTCCTTCAGGCCGGTCTGCGTCCCGGCAGTGATCTTGTACTCGACGCTATTGGCTTCGATGAACACCTGAGCGACGCCAACCTGGTACTGACCGGTGAAGGCAAACTCGACCAGCAGACAGCGCAGGGTAAATTGTTGTATGGTCTGACGAGCCGGGCGGGCGACGTACCGGTTGTTGCCCTGTGCGGAGCCGTTACGCTGTCCCCCGAAGCCGTCGATGCCATCGGTCTGCGGGCTGCCTTCTCTATTCAATCAAGGCCCCAGTCGGTTGACAAAGCGCTGGAAACCGCATTCACTGACCTGCGGCTGGCAACCTTTAACGTTTGCCGGTTGTTTTCATAGTGGCCCTTACCTATCGGGTTACGGCCGTATCTGTGACACCAACATACGTTTCCGGCCAACGTTATTATGCCCGAATTCGACTATAAAAAAGAACTGGCCAAGGTCCCCCACGAACCGGGCGTTTACCGCTATTTCGATGCGACGGGCGAGGTCATTTATGTGGGAAAAGCGAAAGACCTGAAGAACCGGGTCAGTAGCTATTTTACCAACTCAAAACAGCACGACCGAAAGACACTGCGGCTGGTGAGCCAGATCCGCAAGCTTGAGTTTACGATCGTTCATACCGAGTTTGACGCGCTGCTGCTGGAGAATCAGCTTATTAAACGATACCAGCCCAAGTTCAATATCCTGTTGCGCGACGATAAGACGTACCCGTTTGTCTGTGTCACCGACGAGCCGTTTCCGCGCGTCATCACGACCCGGCGTATTGATCGCAAGCAGGGAACGTTCTACGGACCGTTTGCCAATTTGAAGCCGATGTACACGGTACTGGATATGTTCAGTCAGCTGTTCACCATCCGCACCTGTAATTACAACCTGACACAGGAAAATATCGAAGCGGGCAGGTTCAAGGTTTGTCTGGAATACCATATCGGCAACTGCAAAGGCCCCTGCGAAGGCAAACAGCCCGAAAGCGATTACGATAAGGATATCGAGCAGGTGCATCACATTCTAAAAGGTAACCTGAAGCCGGCGCAGGAGTACTTTAAGAGTCGGATGGTGGAAGCGGCTAACGAGCTGGCATTTGAACAGGCGCAGAAGCAGAAGGAGAAAATGGACGTGCTGCAACGCTTTCAAAGCAAGTCGACCGTTGTGAACCCGAAAATTGCCGACGCCGATGTATTTTCGATTGCCTCCGACGAAACGGCCGCTTACGTCAATTTCATGAAGGTCGTCAACGGTACGATCGTGCAGGCGCAGACAGTCGAGGTAAAGAAAAAGCTGGACGAAACCGACCCGGATCTGCTAGCCATGATGATTGTCGAATTTCGATCACAGTACGGTAGTCAGGCGAAAGAGATCATCACCAACGTTCAGCCCGACGTTGATCTGCAGGTTGAAGTAACGATTCCGCAGATCGGCGACAAGAAGAAACTGTTGGAAATGTCGCTCAAGAACGTGCTGTACTTCCGGCGTGAGCGGCAGGAACGCGCAGCTGCCGAAGCCACCGCCAATGCCAGCAAGAAAGACCGCGTATTGATCCGGCTCAAGCAGGATTTGCAACTCAAAACCCTGCCGAACCGTATCGAGTGTTTTGATAACTCGAACATTCAGGGGACCAACCCCGTCTCGGCTATGGTCTGCTTTATCGGGGGTAAACCTGCCAACAAAGAATACCGCCATTTCTCGATCAAAACGGTTGTTGGGCCTAACGACTTCGCCAGCATGTATGAAGTCGTGACCCGGCGATACACACGTGTGCTGGAAGAGCAAACAGACATGCCCGACCTGATTGTAATCGACGGCGGCAAAGGGCAACTCAGTGCTGCCTGCGACGCCCTGAAAGCCCTGAATCTATATGGGCAGGTTCCCATTATCGGCATTGCCAAACGCCTGGAAGAGATCTACTTCCCGGAAGACAACCTGCCACTGTACATCGATAAAAAGTCAGAATCACTGAAGCTGATTCAGCGTATCCGCGACGAAGCCCACCGCTTCGCCATTACGTATCACCGTGATAAGCGCAGCCGCAACAGCCTCATCAGCGAACTGGAAAACGTCGAAGGTATCGGCAAGAAAACGGCAGCCAAACTGCTGAAGCATTTCAAAGGTGTCAGCAAGATTCGCGAAGCCTCGTTTGATGAAGTCTCTGAGGTAGTGGGAAAAGACCGCGCTAACAAGCTGAAAGTCTATTTCGACACGATCGAGAATAGTTAACGGCTTGTGTTTTGTGTAGCCTGGACCGGTCCGCGCCACGGTGGCCGGCACGGCTCCTGGTCCGGGTAGGCGCGAGAGCGACCAATAAAGCTGCCGCCTGAATCAATTGGCCTGATGGCTACCCGGACGTAGACGTCCAGGCTACAACAACCGTCAGGTAACATTTTACAGGGGAGCATTCAGGTCGTATTTTGCAGACAAATACAACCTAATTTGCATGCCCCCCATTCGTTCACTGCTGTCTGTCGCCGTTGTTGGTCTACTGACAGCTTCATCCATTCATGCCCAAACGGGTAGCTCAGCCGAGCCGGTTCGCTACGTCGGCGGGGTAACCGTCGATCCTACTTTGCACGAAGGGCGGCTCCGCTACGCCATCGGCGTCGAAAACCGACAGACATTACGCGCGAATCGAACCCATCCCGAACAGGCCGACGGCTACGGCTGGACCTACAACCACGCGTCGAACCTATGCTACTGGAATGGTCGGTTCTACCAGCAATACCTAAGCAATCTCGCTGACGAACACGTAGCACCGGGCCAGACGCTGCTCGTCACCTCAACCGATGGCCGCAACTGGGCAAAACCCCAGGTGGCGTTTCCGCCCTACAAAGCACCCGAAGGTGTTACGATTCCGGAAGGCTATCATGGCTACATGATGCATCAGCGCATGGGATTTTACACTGCCCCAGACGGCCGGCTGCTGACCGTGGCCTTCTATGGTCACACCGACGATCCATTCGGCAAAGGCGGCATTGGCCGCGTGGTGCGCGAAGTCCACAAAAACGGCACGTTCGGACCGATCTACTTTATCCGGTACAGCAGCTACAATAGCTGGAACGAGACCAACACAAGCTATCCGTTCTACAAAAAATCGCCCGACACCGGATTCGTCGACGCCTGCGATGCGCTCCTGGCCAACAAACTGATGACGTTTCAATGGTTTGACGAAGACAACGGAAAAGACGGTTTCTATGGTCCGAATAAAGCGGGTCAGGCCCTCTCCTATTACCATCGTAAAGACGGACAGGTTGTAGCCCTCTGGAAGAAATCGCTGACGGGCCTGTCGACTGATGAGGGGAAAACTTTCTCCGCCCCCGTCAAAGTCCCGACGCTGTTGATGTCGGGCGGGAAAATATGGGGCCAACGTACCGACGATGGGCGCTACGCCATTTCGTACAATCCCATCGAAACAACGCAGTACCGCTATCCATTGGCCATTATCTCGGGCGACGACGGTATCATCTTCGACAATCTACTACTGGTAAGTGGCGAAGTGCCCCCCCGCCGATTCACCGGGCGCTGGAAAGATTTCGGTCCCTGCTACATGCGTGGTATCGAAGAAGGCAATGGGAATCCCCCCGGCTCGGATATGTGGATGACATACAGTGTCAACAAAGAAGACATGTGGGTTTCCCGCATCCCGACGCCAATCCGCTACGCTGTGACCGGCCCCGTCGCCGATACGTTCGATAAGCTGACGCCGGGCGGTGCCGTACCCGACTGGAATATTTACGCGCCAAAGTGGGCACCCATTACCCTTGTGAAAGCACCGGGCACGTCGAAGGGGTTGAGTCTTGAACTGCGCGATACCGACCCGTATGATTATGCCCGCGCTATTCGGGTATTCAAGGAAAGCCGCACCGTAACGCTGCAATTACGCCTGTACGTTGACCCAAAAAACACGGGCGATCTTGATATTGATCTGACCGATCGATACGGCAATCGGCCAGTACGACTTCGCGTTACGGCTGAACAGCAATTACTGGCAGTAGACGGCAGCACGGAGAAAGTCGTTCAGCCCCTACAGCCGGGCCAGTGGTATACACTCAAACTCACGGTAAACGCTACGTCGACGAGTACTTATAGCGTATCCGTCAATGATAAACCCGTGTTGAGCAATGCCCGACTGGCCGAAGCCGTTACATCAGTAGAACGGCTGTCGCTGCGCACGGGTCCGTATCGGAATTTACCGAACCGGCAGTCGCCCAACGAAACCAACGACCCACCCCTGCCCGGCTGCGACGAGCAGACCTCACCCACTCTTTTTTACATCGATGACATACAGCTCTCCGGCAACTAAGTAAAATGACCTTTCTCTCTCAACTGATTTTATCGGGGCTGGCACTAGCCGGGCTGTATACAGCGCAAGACGTCGTTGCCCAATCTGCTAACCGCCCCAACCAACCAACGAACCGTACGTCAGTTGGTCAGGGCATTACTCAGTACGTCGATCCATTTATCGGCACTGGCTTTCACGGACACGTCTTTCTAGGGGCTAACGTACCGTTCGGTGCCGTACAACTCGGCCCGACCCTACTGGGGCCAATGGGGCTGGCCGACGGCTGGGACTGGTGTTCGGGCTATCACCGTTCGGATTCGTTGCTGATTGGCTTTTCGCATACGCACCTCAGCGGGACGGGTATCGGCGACCTCGGCGACGTATTAATTATGCCAACGACCGGCCCCGTTCATCTGACGAAAGGCATGCCCCGTAATAGCCAAAGTGGTTACGCGTCGCGTTTCTCACACGCCAACGAAGTGGCCCGGCCCGGCTACTATAGTGTAAAACTGGACCGATACAATATCAGCGCTGAACTGACGGCAACCGAGCGCGTGGGCCTGCATCGGTACACCTTTCCCCAAACCAGCGATGCGCACATCCTGATCGATCTGGAGCAAGGGATCGGCTGGGATAAATCGATTGACACGAAGCTGGAGAAGGTAAATGACAGCACCCTTGTTGGCTACCGATTTTCGAAAGGATGGGCCGCTGATCAACGGTTGTATTTCGCCATTATCCTGTCGCGCCCCGTCGCCAACTTCGCACTGTACAACGATCAGACCGCAGCTAGCGGCACCAGTCTGACCAGTGCCAAAACAAAAGGGGTGCTGAGCTTTGCCACGAAAGCAGGCGAAACGGTATCGTTGAAAGTTGGTATCTCGCCCGTGAGCGCGGAGAATGCGCTGGCCAACATCCGGACCGAGTTACCTCACTGGCAGTTCGATCAGGTCCGGTCAAGCGCCGACGCTAGCTGGAATCGGGAATTAGGCAAGGTACAGGCTACATCGCCAGACCGGGCGCGGCTGACTACTTTCTACACAGCTCTGTATCATACCATGATCGCGCCGTCGATTTTTAACGACCATAACGGCGATTATCGCGGCACCGACAAGAAAGTGTATCCGAAAGCACCGTTTACCAACCTGACGACTTTTTCGCTCTGGGATACTTACCGGGCGGCCAATCCGCTTTATACGCTGCTCCAACCCCAGCGCATGGGCGACATGGTCAATTCCATGCTCGCTATCTACGAGCAGCAGGGTAGTCTACCGATATGGCCTTTGGTGGGCAACGAAACCAACACCATGCCCGGCAACAGTTCACTACCGATTATTTCCGACGCCATTCTGAAAGGTATTCCCGGCGTCGACGCCAACCGGGCCTACGCAGCCATGAAAGCCAGCGCCATGCGTGATCCGCGCGGGTTGAAATTCGTCAAAAATCTGCAATTCATCCCGGCCGACAGCATGGTAGAAAGTGTGGCGCAGGGCCTGGAATACGCCATCGACGACTGGGCCGTTGCGCAGGTAGCCAAGAAGCTGGGCAAAACCGACGACTACACCTATTTCAGCAAGCGCGCCAAAGCCTATCAGCACTATTTCGACCCGACAACCAAATTCATGCGCGGTCGGGTGTCGGAAACAGCCTGGCGTACACCGTTCAGCCCGGTCGAATCGCGACACATGAAAGACGATTTTGCGGAAGGCAATGCCTGGCAGTACACCTGGCTGGTACCGCACGACGTAGAAGGTCTTATGACACTGATGGGTGGCGAACAGCCCTTCATGAAAAAGCTGGATTCGCTATTTGTCGTCAAAGCCAAGATGGGTGCTGAAGCCTCCAACGACATCACGGGCCTTATTGGGCAGTATGCACACGGCAACGAACCCAGCCACCACATCACTTACCTCTACGCCTATGTTGGTCAGCCTTGGAAAACGGCCGACAAAGTGCGGTACATTATGGATTCGCTATATTCGGCCCGCCCTGACGGATTGTGCGGCAACGAAGACGTTGGACAGATGTCGGCCTGGTACGTGTTGTCGGCGATGGGCTTTTACCCCGTCAACACGGCCAACGGGGCCTACGTGTTCGGCAGCCCTGTGTTCGATGCGGTTACGCTGCGGTTACCCGGCAACAAGTCGTTCTCGATCAACGTCCGCAACAACAGCGCGACAAACCGCTACATTAAGACCATGACAATGAACGGCAAACCCTACACCCGTTCATACATCCGGCATCAGGACCTGCTCGACGGCGGCACACTAATCATCGACATGAGTAACAAACCCAGCACTACCTGGGGGACCGCCCCCGCCGATCGCCCAAAGTCGGTATACTAGAAAAGTTAAGAGGTTGTTGGGGAATCTAAAAAGCTGGTAGTCAGGTCAACTTTGTAGCGACCAAGCAACAAAAGCATGACCTCTCAGTGGCAACCACTGACTGACTACCAGTGGGCGACAATATCGCCTTTT
>JAKONH010000144.1 GCA_022702045.1 Spirosomataceae bacterium | reverse complement strand
ATATTTATCTATCGGTAGTTTTCTATTAAAAATAATGTACCGAAGCAATATTTTCGTATATATGTAACTTGAATTCTCTTGGTAAGACAAAACGACAGCGGGCCACTCACATGAATAGCCTGCTGGCGTTTACGACTCTACCTCTTCCTGATTACTTCCCTTAGTGTCGCCTTATTCCTCTTCAAAGGGCTTATTCAATTCAACGTTTAGCGAGAATTTGTACGTCCTTAAATAAAAAACCAAGCCGTGCCAATGGCTGCTGGAAATCGAAATCCTCCGTTAATCATATTTAGTAGCGCACAGATGTGATTTGACCCTTAGTTTAGGGCTGACAAGCTCCGCTCGTTGATCCCCCGCCCGACGTTGATGACTGAAATCTTTGAAAACATCAAAAAACTCTACCGGTTTTATGCCCCCACCGGAGAGCTAGCCAACTTCATTGAGTTCTTCGCTGAGTCATCGGCCGAGGAAACCTACCGTTACGTGGCCGACAGTCGGTTTACCATCACAATGTTTCCCAGCTGGACGCCGACCTGCTATCTCAACTTAGGACCACCTTATCAGTTGACAATTGGCCCGAAGCGCTACCTAATTCAGGCCAATACCGATGTCCTCATACTGCGGAATTCCATCGTCGAACGCTTCAATCTGCCAACCGATTCTATTTTCACCATCAAGTTTTACCCCGGCGGCCTGGAAGCGATACTGGGTATCAGTCAGCCACCCCTGATTGATCAGGTAGTCCGGCTCGAAACCGTTTTGCCGGCCAGCCTAATTCAGCGGGTCAAACAAGTCGACCAGTTTGAGCAGCGCATTGACCTACTCCAACACTTCTTCCTGAGTCAATACCAGCAGCATAAAAAAGTCAACCATTACCGCACCTTCGTCGCCGACACGATTGGCACCTTTGAAGCAAGTGGGTTAGTGTTGAACCCTGGCCAACTCGCCGACCGACTGTTTGCTACCTCCAGGACCATCAATCGTTATTTCCATCGCGTGGTGGGTACTTCCCCCAAGCACTACTTATCCCAGCTTCGGATTCGGGCCGCGCTCTCAGCCTATGTCGCCGATAAGAACCGGTTCGTCTGCGAGGACTACGGTTACTATGACCTGAGCCATTTCTACAAAGACGTCGTCAAGTTCACGGGGCAGAAGGTCGGCCAGTCCCGGTAAGCAGCCAGGGAACGCCCGCTGACGGTCAGCGAGTACACAGCGCGTCATTTTGTCCGTTTTTTACTACGCTTACTGGGGAGAACGCGGTTGCTTTGTGAAACCATAACTCAACCGCACATGAACCGATTCTTGTGGCTGCTAATAGTCGTAGCCTGTAGTCCTTATCCCCGGGCGTACAGCCAGCCGGGGGTAATCCGGCCTGTAGAGCCCTGCTCGTGTCCCGTATCGATCGACAGTAGCTTTCGCTCTCGTTGTGCCTATCTGATTGTGCCCGAAAACCGTAGCCGACCCAACGGAAAGACTGTGAAGCTGCCTTTTATGGTGGTGGAAAGCAAAAATCCGCACAAGAAGAAGGATCCACTCCTGTTTACGGCCGGTGGGCCTGGGGGAAGCTCACTGGGCTGGACCCGAAGCGTCCCCCGGGGGCTGGTGATCAACGACCGGGATTGTATTGCCTTTGAGCAACGCGGCACGCGCTACGCGGTGCCCAACTTATGGCGCGACGACTTGAGCAATGCCATTAAGGAGTCATACCGCAAAAATCTCAACAAGGACAGTATGGTCGTGGTGGGCGTAAAACGCTACAAAAAAACGCTGGAGGCGCAGGGTATCGATTTGTCAGCCTACAACACCGATGAAAGTGCAGCGGATCTGCAGGACCTGATTGCTACGCTCCGGCTTGATTCGGTCAATTTGTTCGGGGGATCGTACAGTGGGGGGCTTATGCTGGCCGTACTCCAGGCAAACCCAGCCCCTATCCGGTCCTTGGTTCTTGACTCGCCCCTTCCCACGTTCGTACCAATCGACGAAGATGAGCCGGCCAACTTTGCGGAGTCATTAAGGGTACTCTGGCAGCACGTCGAGCAGGATTCAATCCATACCGATCGATACCGGAACATAAAAACAAGATTTGAACGCTATTTCACCGCCATTGATGGACAGACCTTTACCATACCCTACCTCGAAAAAGGCACGAGTCAGCCGGTAGCCATTCAGTACACCCGCAATGATTTGCTAGGCATCCTGGTCCGGGCCCCCACCAAGGACATTGCTTACATTGTAACGGAACTGATCCGGGGTAATCATGCGCCTTACGTCAAGCCAATGCTCGATCGACTCTTTGCAGGTGGCGTTGGCCCATCGGGCATGCGGCTATCAGTCTACTGCGCGGATCAGGCCACTTACCACAGCGAGACGGTTATCCGGCAACTTTACGAGGCCTACCCGTATTTACGGGGCTATCACATCAATGATGTCTACAAGGAGATGTGTGATTGCTGGCAGGTAGCGCCCGTGAAAGCTGAAGTTAAAGAGCCCTTCTATTCGACTAAGCCAGCGTTGTTGACCGATGGTGCCATGGACAATGCGTGCAGCCCCCTTTACATCGATCGCATTCATCATTATATGCCCAATAGCCAGCGACTCTTATTTCTGCATCGGGCTCATATGGTTAGCGGCCCTGAGATGGACCGCTTCATGCAGACTTTTCTGAGGAATCCCCACAAAAAACTAGTGTCAGACCGAAAGGAGATTGTTATTTACTGAGTAAATATCTTAGTTCATACCTCTCCAATAGTCTTAACGGAGAAGTCCCCGTTTACAAGCAAACTTCCGTCTCGCTGGTGAGCGTTTTAATAAGACAATTATTTTTTACTAACTCTCAACGCCAGTGAATAGAATATGATTCTCCGATTTTCTAAACCATATTAGATGAATGTAAGGCGAGATCTTAGATAAAATCGCGCATGACATCCTCTATCACGGCTCGCACCGAACGGATTTCATGGATGTAGGTAATGCCGTTGCCTACCGAAATATACCCCTCCTCTAGATTGCCTTCCACCATACCCACACGCATGCCCTGGTTCCCGACCAACACATTGGTAATCTCCTCGGTACTGGCACCTGCCTTGTCCATTTCGACTAGCTTATCGGCAAAAGGCGTAGGAAGGGAACGGTAAAAGGAGAAAGCCGAACGGAACATGAGCATCTTATCAGCGTTGCTTTCGACCACCATCTCCTTCACATTATCGGCCATGCGACTCTCTTGGGTTGCCAAAAAGAGCGTACCAGCATACACCCCTTCTGCCCCCAAAGCAAACACAGCCCGTACGCCATTAACATCAGCAATACCGCCCGCTGCCAGTACAGGAATAGAAACGGCTTGAGCGATCTGGGCAGTAATGGAAAAGGTGCCAATGGGTTTGCTGGGAAGCGATCCGCCCTCGTCGAAGCCCGTAGCGATGATGATGTCGGCCCCCAATCGCTGGGCTTCGCGTGCGTTTTCTGGTGTGACATCAATGGGGCGACACAAGATTTTACGGCCTGCCGCTTTAAAAATTTTAAATAACTCAGCATCAACGCCGTTAATCAGAACCACAGGTACATTTTCGTCCAATAACAAATTGGTCATCAGCGGTATCATGTCAGGGTTGGCTGAAACCATCACCGGTACGGCAAAAGGCTTATTGGTCAAAGCCTTCACGTTGCGTATCTCTGCCCGCATTCGTTCGATCACCTCTTCATTAGAGGTGGGGTTGGTCGTTTGACCTGCATGGGGACCGAGCATTCCCAAGCCTCCTGCATTACTTACTTCAGCGACTAATTGAGCATCGGTAAGCCACGACATTGCTCCTTGGATAATCGGATAGTTTATGCCTAAAATTGGGGGGACGCGGCTTTGCAACTCCCACTTTTGATTTCTTGTATTGTTAGTCATTGTGATTAGTTAGCTGACGCGTAAACGCCGACTGAACGTTGCCATACGGTCTGTTTGACTAAAGTTATGTTGCAAAATTAGCCCTATTTAGTTTCCTTTGTATACTAGTTTCCTTTAAGAAACCATTGTTGTATAATTGAAAGTTATGGCAGTTAAGCGAGGACATAGTAATTGTATTGATACGGTGAAGCCCCTACGGGATGCGCTAGACGTGATCAACGGCAAATGGAAACTGCCCATTATCGTTTCCATCGGCGTGGGGAACGATCGCTTTAGCGATATTCGGGATAGTATTCCGGGAATAACGCCAAAGGTGTTGGCTAAAGAGCTCAAAGATTTAGAAGAGCATAAGCTTATCAAGCGAACCGTGGTGGGGGGTTACCCAGTCCAGATTTTATACACCTCCGAAGCGTACGCTGATAGCTTGACGCCGGTAGTCTATGCGTTAAAGGAGTGGGGCTTGAACCACCGGAGCAAAATTTTTAGTGCAGAATAACAGCGTGTATTATCCGTCTCTCAAAACGCCCGTTTTATGACACAGCATTCTTCGTTGTTTCTGTATCTTCTTTCTGCGAAGAGAGGTATCACTGGGATTAAGTCAACCAACTACCAGTATATACCAGTGGAATAGATCTGGTTAGATACAGGGGCTTCACGTTAACGTCTACTCGGAGTCGGTGCTCGACGCATAATCGTGCCACAGCCGTCGCTCAATGGGAAATGGCTCTTGCTTGACGATTTCAATCTTCTTGAAACCAGCATGGGCCGGATGAAGCAAATAATTACAAGACATAGGTACCACCACCGAGGGCACTGCCGCTGCCAAAGTCGTAGGACTAGTCAACCAATCGC
>JAKONH010000628.1 GCA_022702045.1 Spirosomataceae bacterium | reverse complement strand
TCTGTTTCACTTAAACAAAATACTCCGATAAAACTATGAAAGCAATCACGAAATCTGCCTTCTTTTTCATGGCCATGATCGCCCTTGCCACCTCGTGCAGCTCGAAAAAGACCGAATCGACCGAAACAACCACGACCGAAAGCGGTTCGACGATGGCTGGTGACTCAGCTTCGACGATGATGGGTGATTCGGCTTCGACGATGGCTACTGATTCAGCTTCGACGATGATGTCGGCTGATAGCGCGAAGTAATCGTACTAAGGCACAACTGCCGGTATCTTTTACCGACAACGCTATAAACGTATAAAAGGCTCACTGATGCGTCAGTGAGCCTTTTCATTTTTTTACAAAAGGCAGGCTGTCAGCCTGTTCTGTTAGTCCTCTTTTTCGACCGAGCCGGTTGCGTCGTGTTCGTCTTCCGTACTCTGTTTGCTCTTATGCTTCCCACGAGACGTTTTTCCTTGGTTCTCGTCAGGCAGGTTCGTGTTTAATTCGTATTTCTTTGTTTCGTCGGCCGTATCCCGGACGGTTGGTTGCGGGGCTCCTTTGCTCATAGCGTTGATTCAGTTTATTGACGAGTAAACCGTTACATGACCATATTGTTTGGACACAAAATCGCCCCGATACGGTTTGCATCGGGGCGATTTGCGTTGTTTAGTCTAGTCAGATTGGCTTAGTATCCGGGATTTTGCGTTAGTACGCTCGTGCCTTGATAGTCGATCTGCGTCTGCGGAATCGGCATGTACTCATCTTTGTTGGCTGTAAACTTAGCACCAGTGTAACCTACTGGAAGCTTCTGACTTTCGTAAGCCAGGAAGTTATTTAGTACAGTAGAAGCCGTACCCCAACGAACGAGGTCATAAAAGCGGTGACCTTCGCCCGACAGTTCAAGCTTACGTTCGAAGTAAACAGCTGCCCGAGCCGCGTCTTTGCTGGCGAAGGCCGTTGAATAGGTGCTGATCACATAGTTTGCAGCATTAGCCCCGGCGGATGTCTTCACCCAGTAGGCTGTGTTGGCAGCCCGGGCGCGAACTTGGTTGATATACGTACGAGCCGTTTCCAGGCTACCTACTTCAATCTCTACTTCGGCGGCCATCAGCAGTACGTCGGCAAACCGGATGATGTTGTAGTTGATAGCTGAGTATCCATCCGTCCATGAACTGCCGTCCGTTAGGGTTTTGTCCTGCGATTTGTAGAAGACAAACTTCTTGGGCGAATACGGACCGGCATAGCTCTGGTCGCGAATCCAGTCGAGACCAGGGTGAACGTTCCAGTCGAGGTAAGGAATACCCCGGCGACCAATCGACCAGTCGAGACGGGGGTCAACCGGACCAGCATCTGGCGTGAACGAGGCATTGGATGCGATACCCTGGTCGTTCTTCAACTGGTTTGTCCCCGTGTTGTATGAACCGTCTAATAGCGGTAGACCATTAGACGAAGTACGGAACGAATTAGCCAGTTCGAAGCTAGGAGCGAAGAAGCCACAGCAACCAGCCGGACCACCTGAACCTGTATTGTACGGAAAATTTAGGTCCAGTTCCTGAGCTGAGTTGGCTACATCGCCAGTATTAACGGCTGCCTGGATTGCGAAGACAGATTCTTCCGTGTTATCGCTGGCTGCGTTAAATATGTTCGTGTAATTAGCTGTCAGACCGTACTTTTTACCGTTCGTGGTCACACCGCTCGAAATAACCTGGTCAAACAGCGCTTTACTGTCAGTGTATTTCTTTTCGTACAAGTATGTTTTAGCCAGATAAGTTAAAGCAGCCCACTTGTTAGCCCGGCCTGCCGAACTTTGCGTAGCAGGCAGGTTATCAGCCGCGTACTTGAAATCGGCTTCAATCTTTGGCCAAATATCAACGCTGTTGGGTATTTTTTCGATCCCTGTACCATAGTCAACCGTTTCGTCAATATACGGAACCATGTTGAACGACCGCTTCAGTTCAAAGTAATAGTGAGCACGCAAAAACCGGGCTTCAGCACCAAGACGAGTTTTATCGCTGGCTGTTACATCTGATGATGCCGACGCCAGCGTCCGCAGGACAGCGTTTGCTCGGCTGATACCTTCGTACATAGCCCGCCACTTATCGTTGACATCACCATTAGTTGGAATCAGCTCGTAGCGCTGGAAAGTGTTGAAGTTACTGTTTCCACCCCCGTCACCCGAATTTGAGCCCTTATTGGCTTCTCCCCCGGAAACGCTACCCCGTACCCAGTTGTACGAACTGGCGGCCCGGGAAAATCCTCGACCATTCAACTGAGCATACGCCGAAACTAATACGCCTTCTAGGCCCGCTTTCGACGTCAGCTGATTGCTGGCAAGCTGCCCCGTTGCGGGCACTTCCAGAAATTTTTCGTTACAGGCGAATGTAACGGCCACCACTAATGCTATCAGTGTGACGGCTTTTATTTTGGTTCGTTTCATTAGAAAACTACTTGAAAATGATTGTTATCAATTGATGATGCGTACTAAATACGACAGGTTTCGTATCTGGTACTTGGTGCAAGTTAGAAGCCGAAGCTTAAGCCAACGTTGTATCCCCGCGTTACTGGATAGTTACCGATGTCAATACCGAAGTTCTGGTCAGCCGAGCCACCTACTGATGGATCAAGACCCGAGTATTTGGTAATTGTGAATAGGTTCGTAGCTGACAGCGACAGGCGAAGACGGCTCAGATTAACTCTGTTCAGCAGTACCGTCGGGAAGGTGTACCCTAGCGTCAGGTACTGCAAACGACCGTATGAACCATTTTCAACGTAATACGAGTTGGCCTGCGTGTTGGTACTGATGTTAGACGTACTTTCGAAAATGGGAACTTTAGTATCCGTATGTGTAGGCAACCACGAATCTTTCACACGGGCACTAACCGCTGCACCGGGGAACGACGGATAAAAATCCGTGTACCACTTTGACTTGTTGAAAATCTGGTTGCCCAATGATGCGTACAAATTTGTATTCAGATCGAACCCTTTGTAACGCAACGTTAGCGTAATACTACCCGTAAATTTCGGAATTGGACTTCCTAAATATGTCCGGTCGTTGTCGTCAATTTTACCGTCGCCGTTGGTATCAGCATAGCGGAAACGACCCGGACCGGCACCTGGCTGCGAGGGTGCACTGGCTACTTCTTCTTTCGAGTTGAACAGGCCGATCACTTTGTAGCCGTAGAACGATGATAGATCATGCCCTGGCTCATTGCGAATAATCGGAGTTCCTAAACGGCTAGCAACATCCGTAAAGTAAGGCACTGATGGGGCAATGGCTGTAATCTTGTTGTCGAGCACGCTACCGATGGCCGTTACTTCGTAGTTTAAGTCGCCCACTAATTTACCACGGGTCGTTATTAACAGATCGATTCCTTTGTTACGCATGCTGGCTACGTTAACGTAAGGCGCGTTGGCCCGTACACCAACCACGCCGGGTAGTGCCAACGGATACAGCAAATCTTTGGTGTCTTTCTGCCAGAAATCAAGTACTACTTCCAAGCGGTTGTTGAAGAATGCTCCATCAATACCGATGTTCGACGTAATACTGGTTTCCCACTTCGCATCTGGATTACCGATCTGACTGCGATAATAGCCAGCCTCAACCGATGTGTTTGTGCCGCTGATGTCATAGCTATTACCCGCATTTGAAGCAAACAGGTTGTACTGGTTCGTCGCGCTCAGGTAGTTTGAGTTACCCATTAGTCCGTAACCGCCACGAATCTTCAGATCGGATACCCAAGGGAGATTTTTCATGAAATCTTCCGACGAAAGACGCCATGCACCTGATATGGCCGGGAACACGCCATAACGGTTGTTGGCACCAAACTGTGATGATCCATCGCGACGTACTACACCAGTAATGATGTATTTATCGAGCAACGTGTAGCGAGCCTGACCGAAGACCGAGAAGAAGTTATTACCCAACCCGTAGTAGCTGTTCACCTGCCGTGTTGCACCTGGGGTGGTGGTGCTGATGGTTACGTAGTTTGGATCAGTTGTGAACGGATTTAGACCTGACCCCGAAATGCCGCGCCCTTTGCCCGTATTAAGCGCTTCAATACCACCCAGCAAGCTGATGTCATGAATACCGAACTTCTTCTTATACTGAGCCGTGTTGGTAAATGTCCAGGCTAAACCGATATTCGAGAACTCGTTGTAGGTGTAGTTTGTATTGTTCTCCGAGTTTTCGTACTGCGACCGGTTGTAGCCGTTTCCGTAGTTGCTGAAGAATGTACCACCAAGGCTACTACGCAGGGTCAGATCAGGAATAACATCGTACTCTAGATACGCATTGCCGAAGCCATAGATGCTAAAGTTTTTGTTATTGGCTGCACCATCGCGGTTAGCTACCGGGTTACGAGCATTATTGAAGCCGGGAGCCGCTGTACCAGCATAACCACCGAAGGCGTTGTAGACCGGAATTATAGGAGCCTGACGAAAAGCCAGCAGGATATCATTTTCGTCAGACGCAACGCTGGAGTTGTTGTTCGTTCCGTTTCCGAGCGCACTACCTGTTCCACCCTGTAAACCTGTCGAAGATACGTAGGCAAGCTGGAAGTTCTCACCGAACCGGAGTTTCTTTGTGATGTCAAACTCTGTGTTAGCGCGCAGGGTATACCGACTAAAATTATTGTAGGTAATGATCCCCGCCTGATTCTGCATGCCCAGGCTCAAATAGTAGCGGCTCGATTCCGTACCACCCGAGAAACCCAGTGTGTGACGCGTCAATGGGGCAACACGGGTGATAGCTTTGTACCAATCTGTTCCCTGCTTGTTTGCCGCAATTACATTATAGATCGCACCATTGGCTGGGTTAATATTATACTTAGCAGCTTCGGCTGTCAAGTCTACTTGCGACGCAGAAAGGCCGCTTCGGCCACCAACCAACAAATAATCGGGTAGAACAGGGGTAGCCCCCGAACCATACTGACCATTCGCAATACTATTGAAGTCATTGGTTGGGTAAGCACCCTGATAAATGTCATTCTTACGCGCCTGCCAGGTCCAGTCTGCCTGCTCCTGCGGATTCAGAATTTTCTGACCATGGCCAGGATCGGTAACACCGTACAATCCATCGTAGCTGATGTTGAGCTTCTGTGCCCGGCGCTGCCCCTTCTTCGTAGCAATAACAATAACGCCCGATGCCG
>JAKONH010000142.1 GCA_022702045.1 Spirosomataceae bacterium | reverse complement strand
AAATACCCCAATAGTCCCGGTGTTAGATAGACTATTAGTACTTTTAATCTATTGAAGTAGTAGATTTATGCAAATAAAGTACGCGATTGCTTACGCTTCCAAATAATCAGCGCGTAAAAATTAAATTCAGTAAAACCAGAGAAGGCAACTCACCGTGACGGTTTCAGCCGACACATAGTACCGTATTTTGTCTCGCCCATCAACTAGCGGACGCAGACAACACGCTGCTTAATAGCAGTTTAAACGGACAAACAGACATCACTAGTGCTCTTTGATGATGCCAGATATATTGTACGATAACGAGACAATACAAGAAAATAGGACGAATGCAGCCTATTGAATAAATCCATGTCAACAAGCAGACTAGTTTGACTACTACGATTGAATTCGTTGTAGTATGGCACTGATGTACTCCACTGTAGACCAGATTAGTCCCAGCATTCCATGATTAGCAGATCGCCAGTCTGTGCTTCGATCCGAACAAAACCGTCCCGTTCGGCTTCGTTGCTGCTGCCAGTGCGATAACCCAGCGTCAGCGTTTCATCGTTCAGGTTATACTTGAGTCCTTCTGTCACGATACCCGACACGGTACCGACCGGAATCAGTGAGATGGGTGTACCGGCTGCATACCATTTTTCATAGCGCCCCATTAGCGGAAAAATCTTCGAATGATCGTCGAAGATAACCGGTCGAATACGGTTTTTATAGCGTACCAGACTGGTCATGTTCGTGATCGAATGATCGGCCCGACGCCCTGTTGCCCAGACGACGTTGACCGCCGGGTACCCGCGTTCGATGAGCAGTTCGATCCCCTTGTCGAGATCAGTCTTGTTCTGATCGGGTGCATGAACGATCTCCAGCGGATATTGATGCGTCCGGATTGTATCCAGATCAAGGTCGCGGTCGAAATCCCCAAGAAGCACGTCGACTTTGATACCTAGGTCGAATACGCGCCAGATTGCACTGTCGAGCACAACCACCGTCGGACTCCACTCCAGCAGTTGCCCCAGCAGTTCCGGCTGACAGGCTTCGCCATTGGCGATCAGCAGCGCCGGTTCCTGTTTTTCACGAACAACGTGGTGGGAGGACATGAATTAGTTTGTAGTTTGTGGTTTCTGCGGGTCGTGTACTAATAAACAACGAACCACAAACGCTGTTTTACAATGCGCTACGGAGGGCTTTTTCGACGTCGTCGGGTTCATCGACCGCTTGTGCGGTATGGGCTGTTTCGACCAGTTTGATGCAGAAGCCCGCTTCAAGCCACCGCAACTGCTCCAGCGATTCAGCCTGTTCGAGCGGGGAAATGGACAACTGCGTGATCTTATCGAGAATGTCGGCGCGATAGGCATACAGCCCCACATGCCGGTGGTAGGTATGATGCTGGTGCCAGTTCATCGGGTCGACACCGCGCATGTACGGAATCGGTTGACGGCTGAAATAGAGCGCTTCCTGCCGGGCGTTCATGATAATCTTTACTTCGCTGGCACTCAGCAACACCTCCGCCGACTCGACCGGTGCCATCTGCGTGGCTAGTTCAACCGATCCATCCAGCACGGTCGCCAGTTCATCGATCTGATTCGGATTCAGAAACGGTTCGTCGCCCTGAATGTTGATGACGTAATTCGTAGCGTCGTTGAGGAGTGTGCCGTCATCGACCAGTTTGCGGTAGGCTTCTTGGCAGCGGTCCGTCCCACTGGGCAGCTCCGTGCGGGTCATCACGGCCCGTCCGCCGGCCGCTTCTACAGCAGCAACGATCCGTACATCGTCCGGCGCGACAAAAACCGCATCCAGTTTCTGCGCTAGTTTCGCTTGTTCCAGCACCCGCTGAATCATTGGTTTGCCACCAATATCGGTCAGTGGTTTACCGGGGAAACGGGTCGAGCCGTACCGGGCGGGGATGATACCAACAATCATTTTTTCGTTTCGGTTAGTAGTATACGGTTTTCGGTATAGGGTATTCCGTTTACGGCAGTTCTTGCCAACTGAATACCGTATACCGAAAACCGATCATTTCTGAACGGGGCCGTCGGGGCCAACAGTCCAGTAAGAAGGTTCGACGGCCTGACGCTGGGCGTAGTACCGGTCGTAAACAGGTTTGTAGCGCAGCCGCTCATTCATCACCGTATCGAACTGACCTAGCAGACCAAGCATCATTTCGCACCCCTCGCGCACAGCCCATTGCCCGCTTTCTGAGCCAGTCAGGTAATCGACCAGCCCGTTGCGCACGACATAATCCGTAAGCAGGGGGTTAGCCCGGCGACGCACCATCACGCGCACACCCGCCACTTCGGCTACCGACAAGTCAAGAGCATCATCAAAGAAAAAAGCGACTTCATGCGGTTGCAGTCCGTACTGATCCAGCAAATGTTTCAGCACGTCAACTTTGTGTTTGGCCTGCGAGTAACATGCATGGAAGTGTTCCCGCCGAACGAGCGCATCGGCCAGTTCGTTGATTACGCCGGTGATAATGGCTACGACCGGTAATTGGTCGCGGTGATGCAGCCAGAAGCCGAAGCGCAACAGGTTCGTACCCATCGAATCGACTTCGCTAAAGCTGCTACTCCCCGATCCGGTCTTCACACCATCGTTGAACACCCCGTCCCAGTCAAACACGACCGCTTTTACGGCCCGTAGTTTTTCGGTTAGCGTGTCGACGGGTGTTACAAATTGACCGCCCAATGCGGTAAACGTTTGTTCGGTATGATTCATTAACTCAATACGCATGTGTGACTAGTGTAGCCTGGACCGACCACCGTGGCGCGGGCCGGTCCAGGCTACACTAGTCACAGACTGAATCTGGTGCACTACGCCAGTTCGGGCAGTGTGTTGCGGTATTTCACTTCAACCGCATGCAGTTCGAGCAGCGGTTTCAGAAACTCTTCCAGGTATTTAATGTCGAGCTGACTGGCAGCATCACATAGAGCTTCCGAGGGGCAGGTGTGCGTTTCAACGAACAAACCGTCGACACCGGCAGCAACACCGGCACGGGCCAGTACGGGCAGGTATTCGCGGGCACCACCTTTAGCATCGGCCGACGGGATCCCGTATTTCCGAATGGCGTGAGTTACATCGAACACGACGGGGTAGTTGGTGCGGGCCATATGGTAGAACGAACGGGGATCAACCACCAGATCGTTATAGCCGAAGGTAAATCCGCGCTCGGTCAGGATGATTTGATCGTTGCCCGAATCCTCAATTTTCTTCACCGGATGCTTCATGTTTTCCGGTGCCAGAAACTGTCCGTGCTTCACGTTGACAACCCGACCGGTTTTAGCCGCTGCCGTTACCAGCATCGTCTGCATGCAGAGGTAAGCCGGAATCTGAATCACGTCGACTACATCGGCTACTGCCGCACACTGATCGGGGTAGTGCACGTCGGTTAGGATGGAAAAACCGAACTGCTCTTTTACCTTCGCCAGCACCTGAATACCTTTCTCCAGACCGGGGCCATTGTAGTAGTTCAGGCTTGACCGGTTGTCTTTCTGAAACGACGATTTGTAGATGATCTTGATGCCAACGCGCTCCTGAATTTCGCGGAGCTGCTCAGCCACATTCATCATGATTTTTTCGTCTTCAATGACGCATGGCCCCGAAATGAGAAACAACTCATCCGACCCACATTCGATGTCGCCAACGCGAACGATTTTCTGAGACATATAGAAGTAAGTTAAGCCGCCAGTAGTTGGGCAGGTAAATTTTCAACAAAGTAAGTGTAACGGTAGTCGCACTTACATCCGGCGGAACAGGTCTTTGAGCGAGTCGATTGTAACGACGTCTTTCCAATTGTCGCCGATCGCGTGTAGCCACATGTGCGGTAAACCGTACGACACATGCGCCATCTGCGTGATTGTGTCGTCGCTCCACTCCTTCGACAGCCCCTGTGGCAGATCGATCTGATGGTACGCCACCATTTCTTTGAACTCCTTCACGCCTTCGGGGTAGAAGTCGCCCAGGTGGTTCATAGCGACACAGTTGGCATAGCAGTGGCGCATGCCCAGAATCTTGGACAAACCGTAGCTCAACGCATGACAAACACCCACTTCGGAATACGTCAGGCTCAGACCGCCCATCAGCGATGCAACCATCAATTTATCGTCGTTTTCGGGGGTCTGTCCCGAGTTCTCACCCAGGTAGATTTCCCGGCAAAGCTTCATCGACTGTTCGGCAAACGCGTGCGAATAGGCGTTGTTCAGCCGTCCGTTTTCCGACTCTACACAGTGAATGTAGGTGTCCATACCGGTGTAGAACCACCAGTTGCGGGGCACGGTCGCGATCAGTTCGGGGTCAAGTACGATCTGATTGAACACGGTCCACTCGCATTTTAAACCCAGCTTTTTTTCTGGCCCGGTCAGTACCGCCGTCATCGACACTTCAGCACCCGTTCCCGAAATGGTTGGTACGCCAGCGTGATAAATACCCGGCTTTTTGATCAGATTCAAGCCCTGATACAATGTCGACGACCCTTCGTTGGTTAGCATCAGCGACAGCGCCTTGGCAATATCCATGATGCTGCCGCCCCCGATGCCGACCACACCCGATGGCAGCCCTTTTTGCGCTAGAATTTCGTCGCGCAGGTTGTCGATCTGTTCGGTAGTTGGCTCATGCTCCTCAACACTGATGTAATACACCAAGTCATGGTCATGTGCCGGCACACGATTTTCGAGCGGCTTACCTTTAAAATAATTGTCAACCAGAAACACGAAGTACTGGTTGTTTTCGGCCCGTTGTGGTGCCAGAATATCATCGAGCTGATTGAAACTACCCCGCCCGTAGACGGTCTTTTCAATCCCCTTGAAATTTTTGTGCAGTGTCATAATCAAGTAAGGTACTACCAGACGATACTTACTTCGTATGGTTCAAACAATGCATCGCGCGTAGCGACAGCTATATGTTCAGCGAACGCCTGTGCCATAATTGGTCGATCGCGGACGAGTTACGCTTCTACGCTCATGGCTTTCTTTACAGCAGCGCTGATCTTGTCGGCAAGAGCAGCCACTTCTTCGTTGGTCCAGGTCGCGCGGATACCGAACGAAATCAATCGGCCTATGGTCTGCTGCGCACCCGGTACGTCGAGGTTGTTGTAATCCTGCGGGGCACCGAGTTTTTCGATAGCCAGCGCCGATGCGGTACGCATCTGTTTCAGATGATCCCACTGATTGATGAAGTGGTACATGTTGGTGTACCAGTAGTTAAAGCCACCAACACCAGCCGCGTTCAGCTCAAGCACAACCCGAGCGGCCGACTCCGTGTCGGGCAGGAGCATGTTGAGGAACGTAGCCGAATCGCCATCCGCATCGGGAATACGGGCAAACGAGACGCCATCCACTTCGCCCAATGTCGCCATCAGTTGCTTCTTATGAGCATTATTTTTCTCAATGATCTCTGGCACCCGACGCGTCTGTACCAGTCCGACAGCGGCATGGAGTTCGCTAATGCGGTAGTTGAAACCCAGAATCGGGTGTTGCTCCATTCCCCGGTTGCTGCCGATGTGATCGTGTCCGTGATCCGAGTACGAATCGGCATATTTGTAGGCCGTTTCATCGTTCGTCACCATGATGCCGCCTTCGCCCGCCGTGGCGATTTTGAAGAAGTCGAATGAATAGGCACCCGTCTTCCCAAACAGCCCCGTGTAGGTTCCCTTGTAGCTGGCCCCCATCGCCTGACCGGCATCTTCGACCAGCACCAGGTTGTGCTCGTTAATTACGGCCATAATCGCATCCATGTCGGCCATCTGGCCGCACATATGTACCAGACACACGCCCTTCGTTTTTGGCGTAATGGCTTTGCGGATACCCTCGGCGCTCAGGCAAAGCGTATCGTCGATGTCGGCAAAGACGGGGAGAGCACCGACCATCAACACGGCTTCTATCGTCGCGATGTACGTAAATGGCGGCACGATGACTTCGTCGCCGGCCCCAATACCAGCGGCCACCATCGCGATCAACGCAGCAGTCGACCCGCTCGATACGGCATGTGCGTAATTGGCACCGACCAGTTTGGCTACTTCCGCTTCAAACTCGCGGGCTTTATAAATGTCGTTGCGCAGGGCTTCGTGGTTATAGCGAAACAGGATACCCGTTTCCAGCACATCGTTGATTTCCTTGCGTTCGGCATCACCGAAAAACTCCATTCCAGGCATAATCGGAAGGGTTAATATTGGTTTGTTGTTCAGAATTGACAGGCAAAAGTACGGCATTTTACCGACTTCGTTTGGCCGGGTTTTTAAGGCATTTAGTACAGGATTCGCGTGTCGAGGGCGACCCACTCCCGGAACACGACGTTGGCTTCATCGCGCAGGGTTTGCTGCATCGGGATGTGTCGTTCCTCACGTGGCTTCTCGATCTCTTCGTAGATAAACTGATCGTCGAACCCGGCCCCGGCGGCATCAGAATGAAACGATCCGTATACGATCCGGTCGGGACGCGACCAGTAGATGGCCCCCAGACACATCGGGCAGGGCTCGCAGGATGCGTAGAGTGTACAGCCCTCGAGTTGAAACGTTCCCAGCCGTTGACAGGCATCGCGAATGGCGACCACCTCGGCATGGGCCGTCGGGTCGTTGGTCGACGTCACCTGATTGCTTCCCCTGCCGACGATCTCCCCGTCCCGGACGATCACCGCCCCAAACGGGCCACCTTGTCCGGTCAGCATGCCATCGGGGGCCAGTTGAATCGCTTCGCGCAGGAAGTCGTCGTCAGTCTTCGTTATTGTCAACTGCTGCATTGTATGTATGATCAAGTTGCGTGTTCATGTACTGCTCGACAGCCCGGCGAACTTCTCGATTGGGTTGACAGGCTGCCGGAGCAAGCAAATCTCGTAAGTCTGTATACAGTCGAATACTAGCCTTCAGGCTATCGACAAGGGATGCGTATGTGGGTGTAGCAACAGTCTGACGCAGTTTTTCCAGGTCATCGGCCATCGCCGTCATATCAAGCCGGCGCACCCCGTTGGGCAACTGCCCATTTTTAAGTTGAATAAGCGGCCCAATGACCCGGCTGCGCAGAAACGACAGAAAATCGAGGGCTTCGAAGTACTCCCCACGACCGATCTTGAGCAGGGCATAATGCACCCAAATCCAGAACCGGTCCTCGATCCACGCAAAATCGACCCCGGGGTAATGTGCCGCCGATTGTTGCAGGATATTGGTCAATACATGATCCCGCTCCCAGACGACTACCGGGTCTTCTACCCGCTCGTAGCATTCTGGCGTGGTCAGAAACTTAATATCGACATGCAACAACGGGTTATCGTACAGCGCAATTAACAGGCGCGGCTCCCCCACGTGGTCCCCCCGAAAGGCACTCAGCATGACACCCAGCTTGTCGGCCACCACCCGCATGTGCGCCAGATCAGGCGCGATAGTCCGCGTGCTGACCAGTACCAGATCAAGGTCGGAGAAGGTATCCATCCGGCCGGTCGTCCACGAACCTCCAACGGCCAGCGCCAGCATGTCCGTATCCTGCCGTAAAATCTTAATTGCCTGTTCGACAAACAACTGAAATACATGATTTGTAGTCGACTGCATAGCGATGTATTCAAATCAATCTACACACGAAACTATATAACCAGATTGGGATGACGGCTCACCGTTCAGTAATCAATTGACTGGAATACTGCCTGAATTTGGCATCATCGGATACGACGGGCCAGCGACGGGATAAAGCCTGCGCAATAATTAGCCGACCAAACGGGTCACCGTGACGAAATGGAAGTGTGTAGAGCGTACGAAGATCATCCACATTTATATCGAGCAAGTGAAATCCTTGCCAAGGTAATTCATCGATAAAGTCATCGAAAGACCCAATCAGGTCCAGCTTACCCAGCGCCACTTTTATCGTAATCTCCCACAAACTTGCCTTGCTGACATAGCATGTTGTTTGAGGATGCTCCAGGTTAGCGCGAATTGATGAAGAGAGCCGGGGATCACCCTTGGCGTACCAGAGCAGTATATGTGTATCGATTAATATAGTCACGGTTGGTACTCGGAAAACTCGTTTAGGGGTTCATTAAAATCATCTGCTATCCTGCCTATCATGTGCTGCGCAAAGCCAAACGGGGAACCACTTCGTTCGTAACAGATGCTGTACCTGATGAATTATGAATTCGTACCACATTCAACTCGGCTAAATCTTCCAATAGCTGATATGCTTTTCCATTAATAATTTCGACCGTAATCGTCGCCATATTGCTCACTGATTATCTGAATGCATACTCGATATACTATTTATACTTGTGTCTTATACTACCGGATCGGCAGCACTAGCCCAATACCTGAATCGGTAGCCTGTAGCAACTGCTCCTGCTGCCGGTCGCCCCGGCGCTTGAAGAGCAGGTAGTTGACCAAGTCGAAGGCAAACAGGAAACCACCCTGCACCATAATCGACGTGCCGTAGCCCTGCTGCTGAGCCGCTTTGTCGGTCAGCCCGCTTAGTTCGTTGGTCATTCCGCGCTGCCGCAGGTACAAACCGCCCATGACATAGGCTACGTCGAGACCGGTGTTGAACAGCAGAAGCTGCTTCATGTTCTCGTGTCGCCGAATGGCTTGGGCGAGCGTTTCCTCTTCACCCGACTGCTTTCGCTGATTCAGCGCTGCCGCTCCGGCAATCCCCAGGTTCACCAGATTCCAGTATACGTTCATCTGGTGAAAGGCTTTTGTTTCGCCGGTTGTCTGTCCGGCCGCAATAGCGCCGACAGCGATGTTCGCCAACGCATACCCGCCCAGTGCATAACCCACTGCTTTCTGGTGACGAATGCGCTGTTCGCTAAAGTCACGTAACGTAGCCGGAGGTTCCGCTCGTTGCGCCGAAGCGGCCGCGCCAAACAAGAGTGAACTGGCCGTGACAAACCATGAACGAAATGAAATCATAGGGTCGTGCATTTATGCTGGAACAACCCCGATTGAACCGGCTTGTTTCAGAGACCCAACTCATTCCGTTCAGCAGGACTATTTACATTGGTCAGCTCGCGCGGATCAGGCGCGGGCAACAGCGCTGCCGGATGCAGCATCAGCAGTTTACGGGGCGACACCATACCGTTGTTGAATGCATCACGTACGACGGGTCCGCTGGCAGGTTCCCAGATACAAAGCAGGGGTTCGGGGTAGCGGCCATCGGTATCG
>JAKONH010000598.1 GCA_022702045.1 Spirosomataceae bacterium | reverse complement strand
GCCATACGGAGTAGGTGGGGGGATGTCGGCACGACGATCCCGCAAAATGAATTGCAAAAATAGCCGTTTACCGAGACTTTTGCCCGACCAGATTTTTATTAGCAGGATTACAGGATTGACATGATTTGATATAGGGTATTTACTGCCGTACTGTCAGGTCGGGCACCACAGCCCGGCCTGACGTTCCAGACCCGACAACACAGCTAATCCTGTAATCCTGTCAATGCCATTCCAACTTATGCCGCTCACGGAACATCTGCCCATTCGACCGCATCTGAAAAGCAGCTGCCAGCTATGGCTGGCGTGGATCGGGCTGGTCGTGCTGACGGGTCTGCTGGCAGCGGGCATCGTGGGCGATTTCAGTCGGCCGCTCTCCGATGGTACCGATACCGATCAGTTCGAGTATGTTGGCTACGTGTTCACCAAAAACCTGACGCTATGGCCGTGGCCGCACCTGCACCTGCTCAATAACCAGACGTTTTATCCGTACGGCATCAACCAGATCTTTCTCGACTGGGGCTTCGAACGCGACTATTGGTATGCGGTCTGTTACTGGTTATTCGGTGGGCCGGGGCCATACCTGCAATACTATTACGTGTACACCCTGCTACTGACGGCGTTGGGTAGCTGTGCGCTGCTAACAGCGCGCTATGGCTTTGCCAGAAGTGCACTGTTCGGGCTGGCCGTGTCGGTCTTCAACATGTATGCGACCTGGAAATTTCCGGTGCATATGAATGTCTGCATCGACCACTGGACAGTGCTGTGCATGGTAGCGACTTTCCGACTGTTGCGCGACGTGCTCGACCGCCGACCGCTCTCGCTACTGTTTGTGCTGGGTTGGGTGTGGCTGCATGTGCAGGTGCTGGGGCAGGAACTGGCCTACGTGGCGGGGTACGCACTCACCTTCACGACGCTAACCCTGCCCGTGCTGGCGTGGGGCCTGTGGCAGTGGTATGCGTCGCCTACCGCGCCGGGCTCAAACCCGGCGCAACCAGATCGGGCGGTTGCAGCAAGCCTGTTTTTTGGGGTTGTGTTCCGGCGCGGCTCAGTTGGTGCGTTGAGTTGGCTTATGGTTGGGATGATTCTGGTGAGCTTATGGCTGTATCTGCCACTGACGATTCAGATTGCCTTCGGGGCGTGGGCGTTTGACTTCGCCGAGGTACCATTGTCCCCACTTTGGTCGAATCCAGCGCGGCTGCTGATTCCGTATCTACCCGGCTTACACACGTTCGATCGTGATTACTCGACGCTGATTCACGATGCCTACGAAAGTTTTGGGCAGGGGAGTCCGGGGCTAGGGTTAGGTATCCTGGCTGGGCTGGGTCTATGGCAGCTTCGTCGGCGGGTGGCGTTGTGGTCGCCAATCGTACTGATGCTGGTGCTTTGTCTGCTCTACCACCCAACGCTGCTACCGACGCTCAAACTGTTTCCCTGGTTTACGTACAACCGCCACGGTGGCCGTGCGAGTCTGGTGTATCCGGTGCTGTTCGGGCTGCTGGCCGTGTCGGTGCGGTGGCCCCGGCATCGCGCTGGTATCCTGATTGGCGTAGGTGTGCTGGGGCTACTGGGCGCGGAATGGTACACGGCTTATCGGCTCCGTAACTTTGTGCCGACACCAGTGGTATCCGACGACGTGCTGCGCTATTGCGCTGTGATCCGACAGCAACCCGGCGTGGCCGTGCTCGATTTTCCGTTCTGTACGGTTGGAGCCGATGGCGTAGGGCGGAACGAAGGACTTTGTCCGTACTACCAACAGCAGAACGCCGTGTTTACGTTTCGGCGCTTCTACGATAAAAAAGCTGTAGGGCAGTATTTTGGGCGGCTGCACCCCGGTCAGATTCAGCCGTTTCTGCGCGACGACTGGCCCCGGCTACTGACGCCCGGTCACGTCTTCACTGAGGCCGACTGGTGTTTTCTTGATAAATTTTTACGAACCAATCATTTCGCTGGTATCAACCTCTATCCCGACCTGCTGCCCCCCGCACAACTGGCTGGTTTCTACAAACGATACGGCCTGCCTATCGCACAGACCCGCTTTCCTCAAGCCGGACGGGTCGTGTTTGTGCCTGTACCGAAATTGTAGTCCAGACCGGTCGTTTATAGCCTAAACTGGCCGAGCTGGAGCCGAGCCGGCGGGTCGGGCCGGGCTACACCCCATGCAAAATAATCCATCCGTGCAGCCAATCGTTACTCTTATAAACACGACTAAAAAGCCCCAAACTAACGACGCTTCGTTATGCAACTTTTCATATATCCAATACTAACCGAACCCGTAAAAAAGCAAGTACAGCAGGGCGTATCCGACGACGTGACACTGGTGTTCCGGCAGGATTTGCCCGAGTCGGAACAGGAGAAGGCTTTTCAGCAGTCAGACGCACTACTCGGTAACCCACCACCTAACTGGTTCGGCAATGGCCCGGCTAAACTGGCCTTCTGGCAGATCGACTCGGCGGGTTTTGATAAATTTAGCGAGGTGAAAACGAAGGCGCAGGTCGCTAACATGGGCGATTACTTTGCCTGGCCCTGTGCCGAAACCATGATTGCGGGAATTCTGGGACTGTATCGGCGTATTCCTGAGCTGGCTCGGCTGCAGCAGCGTAGCGAATGGATTGGTGCGCCCTTGCGGGAACAGATGCAGGTGATACGGGGGAAGCGGGTGCTGGTACTCGGCACCGGTACCATAGGGCAGGCGGTCAGGCAGATGCTGACGGGCTTCGAGTGCACGGTCCGGATGCTGGCGCGTACCGATCTCCAGGCCGACCTGCATACAACGGAAGAACTGCTGGCGGAACTGCCTGACACAGATTTGGTCGTCAACTGCCTGCCCGGTACCGCGCGCGGTTTTGTTTCGGCCGACGTCATCGCTGCCATGCCGCCGACCTGCGTGTACGCCAACGTCGGGCGAGGAAGTACGACCGATGAACCGGCTCTGATCGATGCCCTGCAAGCGGGTAAGCTGGCCGGGGCGGTACTCGACGTGACCGAAGTGGAACCGCTGCCCGCCGACAGCCCGCTGTGGACCCTGCCGACTGTGCTTCTGACCCAGCATACCGGTGGTGGACTGCCTAACGAAGACGGCGGGAAAGTCGCGCAACTGCTGCGAAATCTGAACCGCTTCCGGTCTGGACAACCCCTCGAAAATGCGATTGAACTAGGGCGGGGCTATTAAACAAAGCCGCCCGCGCTTTCAGGCTTTGTAGCGAATAGGGCGGCTTTTTTCAACATTTCTTCGTATATTTAGGGAATCGAACGGCGGTTTTTTCTTGTCCTAGGCAGCCGTTCGATATTCATAGCAAGTTTGTGTAATCATTCATGATAGACGAAGAAAATCTGGACCCGATGGACGAGTCGGTTGAGCAGCCTGGCGATACCACACCTGGCGATGCTGAGCCACTATCGACCATCGAACCCGATGGACAGTCGGCTGACTCCACTACTAAAAGTCAGGTGCTGCATGACCAGACAGTCGTGTCGGGCCTGTACGAAAATTATTTCCTCGATTACGCGTCGTACGTGATTCTGGAGCGGGCAGTTCCGGCCGTCGAAGACGGACTCAAGCCCGTACAGCGACGCATTCTGCATGCGCTGCGCGAGATGGACGATGGTCGCTTCAATAAGGTGGCTAACGTGATCGGGCAGACCATGCAATACCATCCACACGGCGATGCGTCGATTGGTGAAGCGCTGGTTAATATTGGCCAGAAAGAGCTGTTGTTCGACACGCAGGGGAGCTGGGGCGACGTGCGTACCAGCGACGGTGCGGCTGCGCCACGATACATCGAAGTACGGCTGTCGAAGTTTGCCCACGATACGGTCTATAACGAAAAGACAACCGAGTGGCAACTGACCTACGATGGTCGTAAACGCGAACCGGTAACTTTGCCGGTGAAGTTTCCGCTGTTGCTGGCGCAGGGTGTGGAAGGTATCGCCGTGGGTCTGTCCACAAAGGTGCTGCCGCATAACTTCAACGAATTGATCGATGCGTCGATTCAGATTCTGAAAGACAAGCCGGTGCAGCTCTATCCCGATTTTCAGACGGGTGGGCTCATCGACATCAGCAATTACAACGACGGACATCGGGGCGGTAAGGTCCGGGTGCGGGCTCGCATCGAAGAAGTCGATAAAAAGACGCTGGCGATTCGCGACGTTCCTTACGGCGTAACGACGTCACAACTGATCGACTCTATCGTTAAAGCGGCTGAGCTGGGCAAGATCCGGATTAAAGCGCCGAGCCGTAACATAGCTGCCGTGGTCGACAATACAGCTCGTGACGTCGAGATTCTAGTGCACCTGCAACCCGGTGTCTCGCCCGACGTTACGATCGATGCGCTGTACGCGTTTACCGACTGCGAAGTCAGTATTTCGCCCAATGCCTGCGTCATCATCGGCGACAAACCTCATTTCGTCAGCGTTACCGATATTCTGAAGGTCAACACGCATCAGACCGTCAATCTGCTGCAGCGTGAGCTGGAGATTCGCCGGAGTGAGCTGATGGAGCGGCTGCTGTACAGTTCGCTGGAAAAGATTTTTATCGAGAATCGCATCTATCGCAAAATCGAGGAGTGCGAAACCTTTGAGGCCGTTCTGCAAACGATCGATAAAGCACTGAAACCGTTCAGAAAGCAATTTTATCGTGAAATAGTCGAAGATGACCTGATTCGCTTGACCGAGATCAAGATTAAGCGGATTTCAAAATATGACGGTTTCAAGGCGGAGGAACTGATGCGGAAGCTGGAACAGGAATTGACCGAAGTGGAAGATAACCTCGCCAACCTTACCCGCTATGCCATTGCGTACTTCAAAGATCTGCAAAAGAAATACGGTAAGGGGCGCGAGCGTAAAACCGAGATTCGGGGCTTCAACACTATTGCCGCCAGCGTGGTGGCCGCTGCCAACCAGAAACTGTACGTCGACCGTGAAAATGGCTTCATCGGTTACGGTTTGAAGAAAGACGAGTACGTCAGCGACTGCTCTGACATCGACGATATCATCGTGTTTCGGCGCGATGGGGTTTGTATGGTGTCGAAAGTGCAGGACAAAGTATTCGTCGGGAAGGATATTCTGTACGTGTCGGTCTTTAAAAAGAATGACGAACGGAAAATCTATAACCTCGTGTATCTGGACGCGAAATCGGGTATTTCGATGATCAAGCGGTTCCCCATTACGGGCGTTACCCGTGATCGCGAATACGATCTGACGATGGGTAGTGCCAAGTCGAAAATCACCTACTTCAGTGCCAACGAGAACGGGGAGGCTGAAGTAATCACGGTGAACTTAACCGCACAAAGCTCGGCCAAGATCAAGCAGTTCGATTATGACTTTGCCAGTGTGGGTATTAAAAACCGCTCGGCACAGGGTAACATCCTGACCAAATACCCCGTACGGAAGATTACTCAGAAAAGTGGCGGGGTCTCCACCCTGGGTGGTGTCGATATCTGGTACGACGAACACCTGGGCCGGCTCAACCGCGACGAGCGTGGCCGGTTGCTGGGTAAGTTCGATGCGAAGGACAGCATTCTGGTCATCTACAAAGACGGGCAGTACGAACTGACCAACTTTGATCTGACCAACCGCTACGAACCGAATGAGATTCAGTCGTTGGGCCGGTTCGAGCCAGAAACGGTGGTGTCGGCGGTGTACTACGAAGCCAATCAGAAAGCGTGGTATGTGAAGCGGTTCAAGGTCGAGACCACAACACTCGATAAAAAATTTAGCTTTATCGGCGACGTAAAAGGATCGAAAAGTCTGGCCGTGACCATCGACCGCTACCCACGGATTGAGATCGTGCATCAGGTGAAAGACCGTGGGCCGGTGGAGAAAATGGTACTGGAACCGGAAGGGTTCATCGAAATACGGGGCTGGAAGGCACTGGGCAACAAACTGCCCTTTGCCCGCGTAAAGGATGTTAAACTGCTGGAGCCGAAAATCGTCAAAGAAGTAGCCGCTGCTGTTCGGGAGCCGATGCTAGTGGAAACCGATGAACCGGAAACAAAAGAAACTGCACAATTAGGGTTGTTTTCTTAATTTTACCCGTACGC